>JAGREA010000492.1 GCA_020446745.1 Rhodobacterales bacterium
CAGGCCATCGGCGCCGAGGCCCCGCCGCCGGAACCACGCTGGGCCCAGGGCTGGTTCCCGCGCCTGGACGCGGCGGCGGGCTATGCCATGGTGCGGCGTTTCGCCCCGCCGCGCCTGGTCGAGGTGGGCTCGGGCCATTCCACCCGGTTCTACGTCCGGGCGGCGCGGGACGGCGCCACGGGCACGGCCATCACCGCCATCGACCCGGCGCCGCGGGCCGACATCTCGCGCCTGGACGGGGTTGCGGTGATCCGCGACACGGTGCAGCGGGCCGGCCCGGCGCCCTTTGCCGACCTGCGGGCCGGCGACGTGCTGGCCATCGATTCCAGCCACATCCTGATGCCGGGCACGGACGTGGACCTGCTGCTGAACCGGGTGCTGCCGGCCCTGCCGGCGGGCGTGATCGTGCACATCCACGACATGTTCCTGCCCGACCCCTACCCGGCATCCTGGGCCTGGCGGGGCTACAACGAGCAGCAGGCCGTGGCGGCCCTGCTGGGCGGCGGCGGGTACGCGGTTCTGTGGTCCAGCCGGTATGCGGCCACGCGCCTGGCGGACCGCCTGGCGGAGACGGTGGTGGCCCGCCTGCCCCATTTCCAGGCGGCGCCGGAATCCAGCCTGTGGCTGCGCAAGACGGCCCCGGGGATGGGTCCGGACGCGGGCTGACGCGGCCGCCCCGCGCACGAAGATTCTCCGTCGCTCCCATCCCCTACCGTCGCACCCGCCATTCCTCACCGTCGCCCCCGCCACTCCTCACCGTCGCACCCGCGAAGGCGGGAGCCCAATGGCGGTGAATGCCAGTGTCTGTCTTCTCCAAAAAAAGTGAACCACAGAGAACACAGAGACACAGAGGTCACACAGAGAAAAAGAAGAGGCGCGCTTCGCGCGCAGTCCTTTCTTGCTTCGCGCAGCGAAGCCTCTGTGGCTCCTCTGTGCACCTCTGTGTTCTCTGTGGTTATACTTTTTTTTCTGGAAAAACGTGCTCCGCCATCGACCGCCCATGGGCTCCCGCCTTCGCGGGAGCGACGGTTGGGAATTCTGCTCAGTCCGTCACGAACCGCCCCAGTCGCACGGCCGAGGCGCCCTTGTTCAGGCGCCGCGACGGCATGATCAGCACGCAGTTGTCATAGGGCGTGGTCACCGGGGTGTCGCCGTCGTGGCCCAGCACCGTGCCGGCCTTGGGGATCACCTCCATGCCCCGGAAGTCCTGGGCGAAGCGGAACCGGTCGGTCTGGATGGTCACCGGGCCCGAAACCTCGACGAACTGCTGCGGCGGCGGGGCGGCGGCGGGGATGTGGTCGCCGGCGTCGGCCCGGTCGATGGCCCCCACGTGGACCAGGAAGCGGTAGGCCGATTCCACGGCCACGGTGCCGCTTGAAGCCTCCCAGTGCTGGCCGCATTCCACCAGCAGGGCGTTCCTGGGGCTGTCGGGGTCGGCGAAGCCTTCGTAGTCGCGCATGCGCTTGCCGGCGGCGTGGCCGGCGTCGGTCACCACCGTTTCCGGGATGCCCACGCCCCGGGCCAGGGCCCGGCCCTTGGCGATGGGGCCGGCCATCATCAGCGGCGTGGTGGCGTGCTGCATGGAGTGGATGTCCAGCAGCAGGTCCACCGTGTCCATCACCGGGCGCAGTTCCCGGGCCCGGCGCAGTTCCTGGCTGTCGCGGGGGCCGTCCAGCACGGCGGCCGTCCACAGGCGGTTGAAGTCCTCGTCCACGAAACGGGTGGCCGTGGGGTCGGCCGGGTCGAAGGCCAGGTAGGCGGCGGTGTTGACGAAGGCGAACGACAGCCGCCCCCGGCGCGGGCGGATGCCGGCCTGGAACAGGTGGTCCAGCGCGATGGCGCCGCAGATCTCGTTGCCGTGGACCACGGCACTGACCATCACGTGGGGGCCGGCGACGCCGGAATCGAAGGTGGTCACGTAGTCCACGCCCGTGTTGCCGGCCTTGTAGGCGGAAATGTCCGGCGCGGTCAGTTCGACGGTGTAGTTGTCGCGGGGGTCCTGGGGCATGGCGTGCTTGGTCCTTTAAAGCGGTTGGGCGACCCGGTCGATCAGGCGACGCATGAACGCCTCGCCCTTGGCGATCTGGTCCAGGGAAATGAACTCGTCGGGCTTGTGGGCCTGCTCGATGGAGCCGGGCCCGCAGACCACCGTGGGAATGCCGGCCCGGCGCTGGAACAGGCCGGCCTCGGTGGCGAAGGCCACCTTGCCGTGGCTGTTCTGCCCGGCCAGGGCCTTGACGAAGGCCACCACGTCGTCGTCGGGCGCCGTGTTCAGGGCCGGCAGGTCGGGCACCTCGTCGAACGTGATGCCGGTGTCGGGCTGCACGGCGTGCATCTCGGGCTCCAGCACGTCGCGGGCGTGGGCTTCCACCTCGGCGAACAGGTCGGCCGGGTCGTCCTGGGGCAGGTGGCGGAACTCGAACTGGAAGGCGCACGAACGCGGCACGATGTTCAGGGCCGTGCCGCCCTTCACCGTGCCCACGTGGAAGGTGGTGTGGGGCACGTCGTAGTCGGCGTCGAAGGGGCCCTCCTGGGCCGCCCGGCGGCCGCGCCGGCGGATGAAGGTGATCAGCTCGGCGGCATATTCCACGGCGTTGACGCCATGGGGCGCCAGGCTGGAATGGGCCTCGTGGCCGGTCACCGTGGCGGTATAGCTGCGCTTGCCCTTGTGGGCGATCATCACCCCCATGGAGGTGGGTTCGCCGACCACGCAGAAGGCCGGGCGGATGGGCGCCAGGGCCAGCTGCTCGACCAGCGACCGCACGCCCAGGCAGCCCACTTCCTCGTCGTAGGACAACGCCAGGTGCACGGGCGTTTCCATGCCGCGTTCCAGCATCAGGGGCACGTGGGCCAGGGCGATGCCGATGAAGCTTTTCATGTCCGACGTGCCGCGGCCGTAAAGGCGCCCTTCGGTGACCGTGGGCGCGAAGGGTTGGCAACGGGTCCAGTCGGCTGGGTCGGCGGGCACCACGTCGGTGTGGCCCGACAGCATCACGCCCGGCCGGTCGTCGGGGCCGATGGTGGCGTACAGGTTGGCCTTGGGCTGGTCCGGATCTTCCACCAGCAGGCAGTCGATGCCGAAGTCCGCCAGGTAGGCCTGCACGAAGTGGATCAGGTCCAGGTTGCTGTTGCGGCTGGTGGTGTCGATGGCCACCAGCTTCTTGATCATGTCCAGGCTGACAAGGGATGCGGGATCGGTCATGGGGTGATCGGATAGACGCCTTCTCTGACGTGTTGATAGGGCAGCGTGCGCAGGTCCGCCGGCCCCCAGTCGGGGGTGTCGACGATGATGATCTCGGCCGCCAGGGGCTCGAACACCGCCCGGAAATGGGTCTTGGAGCGCAGCACCACAAGGTCCAGGTCGGCCAGGTCCAGGCCGAACTGGGTGACGGAATCCAGGTCGATGGCCGTGGTCGAATGGCTGGTCACGCTGACCAGCACGCCATCCACGTCCAGCAGGGCCGAGGGGCCCAGGTCGATGCGCCGGCCGGCCCGCATGGGCCCGGTGCCGGTGAACGTCTTGTCGCCGGCCCACAGCACCCGGGCCCGCACCGGCAGGGCGCCGCCGGCCCGGTTGGAGGAATGGCCGCCCAGGCGCAGGTCCACCAGGGCCCCCGCCCCCCCGGCCGCCATGGCCGCCAGGGCCGCCACGGCCGCCGCCGCCGACTGGGGATCCCACAGGTAGGGCACGTAGGCCCGGGGCACGCGCCGGGCGATGAGGCCCGCCAGCACCCAGGTGGAATCGTTCATGCGGTCGGCATGTTCCAGCACCACCACGGGGCGTTCGCCCCGCCCCGCCAGGTCCACGGCCCGGTCCAGGCCCTCGGCCAGGCCGAACACCAGGTCGTCGTGCAGCAGGGCCGCCCGCCGGTCCAGGATGTCCCGCGCCAGGGCGTCGGCCGCCCGGCCGGCGGCGGCCCGGTCGCCATCGGCCACCACGGTGACGGAAAAGCCGATCTCGGGCACGTCCGCATAGGCGAAGCCGCACTGGATGGACACGTCCAGGATGGCCGGCTCGCGCGTCTCCCAGTCGAACCCGGCGGCCACGATGTCCGACAGCGGCGCCAGCCCGGTGGCGGTGAAGATGCTGGGCAGCACCAGGGGCACCTTGCGGAAGGCCATCACCGGGGCGATCTCGCCCTTCACGGTCGCCACCAGGCAGCGCGCCGCGCGGCGGCCCGTTTCCACCATGTCCGTGTGGGGCGAATAGTGGAAGCCGAACAGGCCGGTCACCAGGTCGGCGGTCTCGGGCGCCAGGTTGGCGTGCAGGTCCACGGCCAGCATCACCGGCAGGGTTGGCCCCACGGCGGCGCGCAGGGCCCGCAGCAGGTCCGTTTCCGGGTCCGTCAGGCCGGGCGTGGTCATGGCCCCGTGCAGGAAGATCAGCACTCCGTCCAGGTCGTCGGCCATGGCCAGGCCGCCGACGATCTCGTCGCGGAACGTTTGATAGGCGTCGTCGGACGCATGGCCGGCGGCCGAGCAGTCCGTGTAGACCAGGGGCACGACCTCGGCCCCCTCGGCCTCCAGCACCTCGACGAAGCCGCCGCCCACCGACGACGAGCCGCGCAGCCCGTCCACCAGGTCCGGGCCGCGCAGGGCGTTGCGCTCGAAGGTCTCCACCCCCGTCTCGCCGGGCAGGAACGAGGCCGATTCCAGGGCCAGGCCGGCGACAGCGATCTTCATGGCGCGATCCTCATGGCAGGATCTCCACCAGGGCGGCGATGTGGGGCGGCACCCGGTCGGCCATGGCGCCCTTCAGGTGGTCGACGAACCGCCGGGTGATGGCCGACGGCGCCTGGTCGGTGCGGAACAGGAAGCCGAATTCGTGGGACAGGCGCGGCGCGAACGGCCGCGTGGTCAGTTTGGGGCCCAGGAAGGCCGTGGCCGTCATGGCGTTCAGCAGGGTCACGCCGAAGCCGTGGGCCACCAGGTCGCAGGCCACCCCGGCGGTGGAGGTTTCGGCCCGCACCCGGAGCGGCACCCCGGCGCGGCGGAACAGGTCGTCGATGCGGTGGCGCGACGGATAGCGCCGGGTGGTGGCGATGAAGGGTTCGTCCACCAGGTCCTGGGGGCGCACCACGTCCAGGGCCGCCAGGCGGTGGTCGCGGGGCAGGATGCACACGCTGTCGGCCCGGAACAGGGTCACCGCCTCGGCCCCCGGATGGGTCACCGGCAGGGACGCCAGGCCCAGTTCCGTCTGCCCCGTGGCCACCCGCTCGACGATGGTGTCGGTGGTGGTGACTTCCAGGGTCACCGACAGGTCCGGGTTGTCGGCCACGAAGGCTTCCATGGAGGGCAGCACGATGCACTGGTACAGCAGCGGCGTCACCGCCAGGCGCAGGCGGGCCTCGTCGCGGTCGCGGATGCCCCGGGCCGTGCGCCGCAGGCGTTCGAAGTCGGTCAGGGTCTTGTCCACGTCGCGGGCCAGCACCTGGGCCTCGGGCGTGGGGATCAGGCGGCCCTTGCGGCGGGCGAACAGGCGCACCCCCACCTCGTCCTCCAACTGGGCCAGCATGCGGCTGACGGCGGGCTGGGACACCCCCAGAACCCGCGCCGCGCTGGTCACCTTGCCCGTTTCCAGCAGGGCCCGGAAGGCCCGCAGGCGGCGCAGGCTGAACTGCGTTCCCCCGGTGTCCTCGGGGGTCTCGGAAGATGTCATGGCCATTGGTGGCAGCGCCCGAACCCATAACCTGTCGTTATGACATCATCACCACAATTGATGTTTAAAAACAAGGAGATATTCCGCATGGACAGTATAATCGGATTCGTGTAAACCGATTTCAAATAGAAAAATTGATCATGGATCAGGTTGATCCGCGATCATGGATCAGGACGATCCGTCAGGACAGGGATGGAGGGCTTCGTTCCCGCCGATGGGAGGCCGCCGCGGCCAAGCGGGGGTCCGGCGCGATCCGCACCATCCTTGAGAGCCCGCGGACCTTCTGACAGACTCCCTGTCCAGATAGGCGCCGCATTCCGCACAAGCGCCGTTCACGGCACGGGAGGTATCATCATGAAATTCGGCAAACTCGCCCTCGCGGCGGCCCTGGCCCCCGCCCTGCTCGCGCTGGCCCCGGCCCAGGCCGCCGAGCTTCGCATCGGCCTGGATTCCGAACCCAGCGCCATCGACCCCCACTACCACAACCTGGGCCCCAACAACGAAATCCGGCGGCACATGTTCGAATCCCTGGTCGGCCAGGACGAACAGCAGCGCCTGACCCCCCTGCTGGCCACCTCGTGGAAGCCCACCAGCGCCACCACCTGGCAGTTCAACCTGCGCCAGGGCGTGACCTTCAGCAACGGCGATCCGTTCACCGTCAACGACTTCATCTACACGGCCTGCCGCATCCCCAACGTGCCCAACAGCCCGTCGTCGTTCACCATCTACACCAAGGCCATCGAGAAGGTGGAGACGCCCGACGACCACACCCTGATCATCCACACCGCCAAGCCGCACCCGCTGCTGCCGGTGGAGATCGCCACCTGGGGCATCCTGTCGGCCAAGGTGTTCGGCGTGACCCAGAAGCTGACCTTCGACAAGGAAGGCTGCGGCATCACGTCCTGGCCCAAGACCGAGGACTTCAACGCCGGCAAGGGCACCATCGGCACGGGCCCCTACACCTTCGGGGAATTCGTCAAGGGTGACCGCCTGGTGCTGAACCGCAACGACAGCTACTGGGGCGAAAAGGCGGAATGGGACACCGTGACGGTCAAGCCCATCACCAACGCCGCGGCCCGCGTGGCGGCCCTGCTGGCCGGTGACGTGGACTTCATCAGCAAGCCGCCGACCCAGGACCTGCCGAAGCTGGAAGCCGACCCCAACGTGGGCCTGGCCCAGGGCCTGTCCAACCGGGTGATCTACCTGCACCTGGACCAGTACGGCCCGTCCACCCCCGGGGTGAAGGGCACCGGCAAGCCCGACGCCAAGTACGAAGGCGAAGGCCCCTGCGCCACCCAGCCCTGCGAGAAGAACCCGTTCCTGGACAAGCGCGTGCGCCAGGCCCTGTCCAAGGCCATCAACCGCGACGCCATCGTGGCCAAGATCATGGGCGGCGTGGCCGTGGCCGCCGGCGAGCTGCTGCCGCACGGCTTCTTCGGCACCAACCCCGATTCCAAGCCCGAGGCCTATGACCCCGAAGGGGCCAAGAAGCTGCTGGCCGAGGCCGGCTATCCCAACGGCTTCGAGCTGGTCATCGGCACGCCCAACGACCGCTACATCAACGACGCCAAGGTCACCCAGGCGATCGCCCAGATGTTGACCCGGGTGGGCATCAAGACCGGCGTCAACGCCATGACCAAGTCGGTGTTCTTCAAGACGCGCAACCTGTACGAGTTCAGCGTCTACCTGGCCGGCTGGGGCGCCGGTACCGGCGAGATGTCGTCGCCGCTCCGCGCCCTGGTGGCGTCGCGCGACAAGGCCCGCGGCCTGGGCGGCACCAACCGCGGCCGCTATTCCAACAAGGCCCTGGACGACCTGGTGCTGGAAGCCCTGGCCACGGTGGACGACGCCAAGCGCGAAGCCATCCTGCAGAAGGCCAGCCGCATGGCCATGGAAGACTATTCCATCCTGCCGCTGCACTTCGAGGTGACCAGCTGGGCGCACCGCAAGGGCCTGACCTACAAGGCCCGCGCCGACCAGTACACGCTGGCCATGGGCATCAAGGCCGCGAACTGACGCGGCCCCGATCCGGGCGGGCGCCGCGGCGCCCGCCCGCCTTTTCTTCCAGGCCGGTGACGCCCCATGCTTGTCTTCACCATCCGGCGCCTGATGCAGAGCGTGATCGTTCTGTTCGTCATGTCGCTGATCGTGTTCATCGGCATCTACGCCGTGGGCAACCCGGTCGACATCCTGATCAACCCGGAAGCGGACATCGCCGAGCAGGAGGCGACCATCCGCCGCCTGGGCCTGGACCGGCCCCTGTGGTCCCAGTACTTCTCGTTCCTGAACAGCGCCCTGTACGGTGACCTGGGCACCTCGTTCGTCCACAACGAACCGGCCCTGGAGCTGATCTTCGAACGCCTGCCGGCGACCCTGGAGATCGCCGTGGGCGCCGTGGGCCTGGCCATCGTCATCGGCATTCCGGCGGGCATGGTGGCGGGCCTGCGCCCCGACAGCCTGATCGGCAAGACCATCATGTCGGGGTCCATCCTGGGGTTCAGCCTGCCCACCTTCTGGGTCGGGCTGATGCTGATCATGCTGTTCGCCGTAATGCTGGGCTGGTTGCCGGCCTCGGGCCGCGGCGACACCGTGGACCTGTTCGGCGTGCCGGTCAGCTTCCTCACCTGGGACGGCCTGACCCACATCCTGCTGCCGGCCTTCAACCTGGCGCTGTTCAAGATGTCGCTGGTCATCCGCCTGTCCCGCGCCGGCACGCGCGAGGTGATGCTGCAGGACTACGTGAAATTCTCCCGCGCCAAGGGCCTGTCGGAATCGCGCGTCATCCTGGTCCACGTGCTGAAGAACATCCTGATCCCCGTGGTCACCGTGCTGGGCCTGGAACTGGGCAACGTGATCGCCTTCGCCGTGGTCACGGAAACGGTGTTCGCCTGGCCCGGCATCGGCAAGCTGCTGATCGACAGCATCGGCCTGCTGGACCGCCCCGTGGTGGTGGCCTACCTGCTGCTGACCGTGACCATGTTCATCCTCATCAACTTCGTGGTCGACGTGCTCTATTCGGTGCTCGACCCCCGGGTGCGCCTGGGGGACATGAAGTCATGAGCAGCCCGGTTCCCGCCCCCGCCCCCATCCCCACGCCGACGGACGTGGAAGGCGAAACCGTAGTCGGCGAGCAGGCGGAATCCCCCTGGCGCCGGTTCCTGTCGGACTTCTTCGAAAGCCGCATCGCCGTGGCCGGGCTGGTGGTGTTCGTGTTCCTGATCCTGGCCGCCCTGTTCGCCCCCTACGTGACGCCCCAGAACCCCTACGACCTGATGCAGATCAGCATCATGGACGGGCGCCTGCCGCCGGGCACCCAGGGCGAGATGATCCACTACTGGCTGGGCACCGACGACCAGGGCCGCGACATGCTGTCGGGCATCTTCTACGGCCTGCGCACCAGCCTGGGCGTGGGCGCCGCCAGCACGGTGATCGCGCTGTTCATCGGCGGCGCCATCGGCCTGATCGCCGCCTACTTCGGCGGCCGGGTGGATGCCATGATCATGCGGGTGGCGGACCTGCAGCTCAGCTTCCCGGCCATCCTGATCGCCCTGATCCTGGTATCCATCCTGGGCCAGGGGGTGGAAAAGATCATCATCGCCCTGGTGGCCGTGCAGTGGGCCTATTACGCCCGCACCATCCGCGGCACGGCCCTGGTGGAACGGCGCAAGGAGTACGTGGAGGCCGCCACCTGCCTGGCGCTCAGCCACCGGCGCATCGTGTTCCGCCACCTGCTGCCCAACTGCACGCCGCCGCTGATCGTGGTGGGCACCGTGCAGGTGGCCCACGCCATCTCGCTGGAGGCCACGCTGTCGTTCCTGGGCATCGGCCTGCCCATCACCGAGCCCTCGCTGGGCCTGCTGATCAAGAACGGCTTCGACTACATGCTCAGCGGCGACTACTGGATCAGCTTCTATCCGGGCGTGGCGCTGCTGATCACCATCGTCAGCATCAACCTGGTGGGCGACCAGCTCCGCGACGTGCTGAACCCGAGGCTGAAGCGATGAACGGCCCCGCGCCCACCCTGCAGGTGGAAGGCCTGCGCACCCACTTCTTCACCAAGGTGGGGGTGGTGAAGGCCGTGGACGACGTGAGCTTCTCCGTCGACCGGGGCGAGGTTCTGGGCCTGGTGGGCGAATCCGGTTCGGGCAAGTCGGTGACTGGCTTTTCCATCCTGGGCCTGGTGGACCCGCCGGGGCGCATCACCGACGGGCGCATCCTGTTCAAGGGCGAGGACCTGGTGGGGCGTTCGGAAAGCCAGTGGCGGACCCTGCGCGGTGCGCGTATCGCCATGATCTTCCAGGACCCCATGATGACCCTGAACCCGGTGCTGCGCATCGACACCCAGATGATCGAGGCCATCCGCGCCCACGAGAAGGTGAGCGACGCCACGGCGCGCCAAAGGGCCCGCGACGCCCTGGGCCAGGTGGGCATCCCGTCGCCCGACGAGCGGCTGAAGGCCTATCCCCACCAGTTCTCGGGCGGCATGCGCCAGCGCGTCGCCATCGCCATCGCCCTGATCAACAAGCCGGACCTGATCATCGCCGACGAACCCACCACGGCGCTGGACGTGACCATCCAGGCGCAGATCCTGTTCGAGGCCCAGAAGCTGTGCCGGGAAACGGGCACGGCGCTGATCTGGATCACCCACGACCTGACCGTGGTGGCCGGCCTGGCGGACCGCATCTGCGTGATGTATGCCGGCAAGATCGTCGAACAGGGCCGCATCGACGACGTGCTGGACCGGCCGCTCCACCCCTACACCCACGGCCTGATCGGTTCCGTGCCCAGCCGCAACAAGCGCGGCCAGCCGCTGGAACAGATCCCCGGCATGACGCCGTCGCTGATGAACCCGCCGCCGGGCTGCGGCTTCCGCGCCCGTTGCGCCCGGGCCGCCGCCGAATGCGTGCGCGACCCCGACATCACCTCCCCCGTGGACGGGCGCCAGATCCGCTGCTTCCACCCGCACCTGGAGGACGCCTGACATGGCCGAACCCGGCAAGGGGGTGCCCTACGTGGAGCTGCGCGGCGTGTCCAAACGCTTCGTCAAGTCCCTGGACCTGGCGGGGCGCATCGCCCAGCGCCTGGGCTCCAGCATCCGCGAGGAGGTGGTGCGGGCGGTGGACGACGTGTCCATCACCGTGGACCAGGGCGAGGTGGTGGGCCTGGTGGGGGAATCCGGCTGCGGCAAGTCCACCCTGGGCCGCATGGTGGCCGGCATCCTGGAGCCATCGGACGGCCAGATCCTGATCCGCGGCAAGGCCCAGTCGGCCATGACGGCGGCCGAGGCCAAGGACGCGGCCCTGAAGATCCAGATGATCTTCCAGGACCCCTTCGCGTCGCTGAACCCGCGCCTGCGGGTGAAGGAGATCATCGGCGAGGCCCCGGCCGTGCACGGCCTGGTGAAGCGCGGCGAGTTCGATACTTACCTGGACGAAGTGATGGTCCGCTGCGGCCTGGACCCGGTGTACAAGCGCCGCTATCCGCACCAGTTTTCGGGCGGCCAGCGCCAGCGCATCGGCATCGCCCGGGCCCTGGCCGTGAAGCCCGAATTCATCGTCTGCGACGAGGCCGTGGCGGCGCTGGACGTATCCATCCAGGCGCAGATCCTGAACCTGTTCATGGACCTGCGGGCCGACCTGGGGCTGACATATCTGTTCATCAGCCACGACCTGGGCGTGGTGGAACACATCAGCGACCGCATCGTCATCATGTACCTGGGCCGGGTGGTGGAAAGCGCCCCCACGGAAGAGCTGTTCCGCCACCCCAACCACCCCTACGCCGTGGCCCTGCTGCAGGAGGTGCCGCGCCTGGAAACCCGCCATTCCAAGTTCGCGGCCATCGAGGGCGAGATCCCGTCACCCATCGATCCGCCGCCGGGCTGCCACTTCCACCCGCGCTGTCCCCACGCCACGGCCCGCTGCCGCGCCGAGCAGCCGGCGCTGCGCGAGGTGGCGCCGGGGCACCTGTCGGCCTGCCACCTGAACGACGGAGCGTGAAGCGTTCGGCCATGGAACCCTGCCCGCCCGCCGGCCCTTCGAGGCTCGCTGCGCTCGCACCTCAGGGTGAGGGCGGAATTCCGCAACCCACACGCCCCCTCATGCTGAGGAGCCCCGCAGGGGCGTCTCGAAGCATTGTTGCCGCCCGGCACGGCGCGGGGCGTGAATCGACTTCCTCGCATCCAAGACCAATAAGCCTGAAAGCACACCCATGACCCTTGCCACCATCCCCGGCGTCCTCACCTACTGGGCCCCCCGGGGCGAGACCGTGCCCTGCGTGTTCGATTCGCCCCACAGCGGCAGCCACTACCCCGACGACTTCCGCACCATCCAGCCGCCGTCCGTGTACCGGCGCGGCGAGGACGCCCACATCGATGCCCTCTACGCCGCGGCGCCGGAAAAGGGCGCCGTGCTGATGGCCGCCGTGGCCTCGCGGGTCTACCTGGACCCCAACCGCACGGACCAGGACATCGATCCCGACATGCTGGACGGCCCCTGGCCCACGCAACTGACGCCCACGGTGAAAACCCGCAACGGCCAGGGCCTGATCACCCGCCTGGCGCCGCCGGACCTGCCGCTCTATGACCGCAAGCTGTCGGTGGCCGAGGTGAAGCACCGCATCGACACCTACTACACCCCCTACCACGCCACCCTGAAGGCGGCCCTGGACGCCACCCACGCCGCCTTCGGCCGGGTCTACCACGTGAACTGCCATTCCATGCCGGCCATGAGCTCGCCCATGTCGCCCGAGGGCCCCGGCGTGGCCCGGGCCGACTTCGTGCTGGGCGACCTGGACGGCACCACCAGCGAACCAGGCTTCACCGAGACGGTGCGCGCCGTGCTGACCGACCTGGGCTACGACGTGGCCGTCAACAACCCCTACAAGGGGGTGGAACTGGTGCGGGCCTATTCGGACCCGCCGGCCGGGCGCAACAGCCTGCAGATCGAGATCAACCGCAAGCTCTACATGGACGAGACGACGTTCGAGCGGAACGCCCGCTTCGACGCCCTGAAGGGCCATCTGGAGCAGATGATGGACGCCATCATCGCCTACGCCAGGGACCGTGCCGCGTGATCATCCCCGGAGTACTGGCGCGCCACGAGCCCGCCGGGCCGGGAATTCCCCTGCTGTTCGACCTGCCCCACAGCGGCCGCGCCTACCCCGCCGACTTCAACCCCGCCCCGCCCGAGTTGATCCTGCGCCGGGCCGAGGACGCCTACGTGGACGACCTGCTGGTGGGCGTCGAGGCCCGGGG
>JAGREA010000493.1 GCA_020446745.1 Rhodobacterales bacterium
AAGCAGGAAAGGATTGCGCGCTTCGCGCGCCTCTACTTCTTCTCTGTGTGATCTCTGTGTTCTCTGTGGTTAAGAGAGCGCTTCAGCCGGCACGGCCTCTCTGTGCCTCTGTGCCTCTGTGGTTCAAATTTTTTTGGTGGCGTGGCCCTAGAAATCCGGGTCCGCGTAGTGCTTCGGCGGCGGGGCGCCGGGGATCAGGTCGTTCAGGATCGGCCGGAAGCTGGGGCGGGACTTCATGCGGGCGTACCAGTCCTTGGCCGCCGGATGGTCGGACCAGGGCACGTCGCCCAGGTAGTCCACCGACGACAGGTGCGCCGCCGCCGCCATGTCGGCCAGGGTCGGCCGGTCGCCGGCCAGCCAGTCCCGGTGCTCCAGCAGATAGGCGATGTAGGACAGGTGCACGTGCAGGTTGGCGTGGCCCGCCCGCACCGCCGCCGAATCCGGCTCGCCCCCGCCGCGCAGGCGCTTGATCATCTTCTCGCCCACCAGGTTCTTCGTCACCTCGGCCTGGAACTTGCGGTCGAACCACAGCACCAGGCGCCGCACCTCGGCCCGGTCCAGCACCCCCTCGCCGATCAGCGGCGGGTCGGGGTGGGCCTCGTCCAGGTATTCGCAGATGACGCTGGAGCCCGACAGGGCCGTGCCGTCCTCCTCCACCAGCACCGGCACGGTGCAGGCCGGGTTGAGGGCCAGGAAGGCCTCGCGCCGTTCCCACGTGGCTTCCAGCCGGAGCGTGAATTCCAGCCCCTTTTCCCCCAAAACCACCCGGGCCTTGCGGCTGAAGGGGTCGAGCCACATGTGAAACAGCGTGCGCATGCCCGTTGATTACACGGATTCGACGCCGCGCGGAACCGTTCGCGTACCGTGTGATGACGGGCTTCTGACGGTCTTGTGATCCGCCGTGTCATTCCCTCGGGCACCGCATCGCGTTACCTTGCCCCCATCGACGCGGCACCCCGCCGCGCCACCGCCACTGTACGGAGCAGGCCATGTTGATCCGCCAGCGCAAGGCGTCGGACCCGAAACCGTCGGAGATCACGCCCCAGTCCACCTACGTGAACCGGCGCAGGATCCTGGCCGCGGCCGGGTTCGCCGGCGTGGCCGGGGCCGGCCTGATGCTGGGCCTGGGCGGCGGCAAGGGCGACGGCGGCCTGGGCCCGGCCGAGGCCATGGCCAAGGAAACGCCCCACGGCCCCAAGCTGCCAGGCGTGGTGAAGAACCCCAAGTACGTGGTGGACGAGCCCGTCACCAACTGGGATTCCATCACCAGCTACAACAACTTCTATGAGCTGGGCACCGACAAGGACGACCCCAAGCGCAACGCCGCCAGCCTGGTCACCGAGCCCTGGTCGGTGAAGGTGGACGGCCTGGTGGAACACCCCGGCACCTACGACGTGGCCGACCTGATCAAGGACAGCCAGCTGGAGGAGCGAATCTACCGCCTGCGCTGCGTCGAGGCCTGGTCCATGGTGGTGCCCTGGGTGGGCGTGCCCCTGGCCGACGTGCTGAAGCGCCTGGGCCCCCGGGCCGATGCCAAGTACGTGGCCTTCGAAACCCTGCTGGACCCCGCGCGCCTGCCCGGCCAGGAACGGGCCGTGCTGAACTGGCCCTATGTGGAGGGCCTGCGCCTGGACGAGGCCATGCACCCCCTGACCCTGCTGACCGTGGGCCTGTACGGCGAGAAGCTGCCGGCCCAGAACGGCGCCCCCATCCGCCTGGTGGTGCCGTGGAAGTACGGCTTCAAGAGCATCAAGTCCATCGTCCGCATCCGCCTGACGGCCGACCAGCCCACGGCCACCTGGAACCAGATGCAGCCCCGGGAATACGGCTTCTATTCCAACGTGAACCCCCGCGTGGCCCATCCGCGCTGGAGCCAGGCCCAGGAACGGCGCATCGGCGATTCCATCTTCTCGCCCAAGCGTCCCACCCTGATGTTCAACGGCTATGCCGAAGAGGTGGCGCCGCTGTACGCCGGCATGGACCTGAAAGCGTACTTCTGATCCCGTGTCGAACCGCGAAACCCGCATCCGCTTCGTCCTCAAGCCCCTGGCCTTCCTGGCCGGGCTGGCCCCCCTGGCCGTGCTCGCGGTCTGGGGCGTCACCGGCGACCTGGGGGCCAACCCGGTGGAAACCATCAACCGGTTCCTGGGCGACTGGGCGCTCAGGATCCTGCTGGTGTCCCTGGCCATCACGCCCCTGGCCAGGATCACCGGCTCGGCCACCTGGGTGCGGTTCCGGCGCATGGCCGGCCTGTTCGCCTTCTTCTACGCGGTGCTGCACCTGACCAGCTATGTGTGGATCGACCAGCACTTCGACTGGACGGCCATCTGGAACGACATCGTCAAGCGCACCTACATCACCGTGGGCATGGCGGCCCTGCTGCTGCTGATTCCCCTGGCCGTCACCTCGCCCAAGGCCATGGTCAAGCGCCTGGGCGGGCGCCGCTGGCGCAAGCTGCACCGGCTGGTCTATCCGGCCGCCATCCTGGTGGTGGTGCACTACGTGCTGATGACCCGGGCCGACTTCCTGGAGCCGGCCATCCACGGCGCCATCCTGGCCGCCCTGCTGGCCTGGCGCCTGTACGACCGCCGCCCGCCCGCCCTGCGCGCCGGCGGCAACGGCGGCAAGACGCCCCGCCCCACGCGCCGCCGCGTGGTGGCCTGAGGCCCGACCAGGCGGGACCAACCCTTCGAGACGCCCGCTTTCGCGGGCTCCTCAGGGTGAGGGCGGGTCTTTGCAACACACAACGCCCTCATGCTGAGGAGCCCATCGCAGATGGGCGTCTCGAAGCAT
>JAGREA010000494.1 GCA_020446745.1 Rhodobacterales bacterium
ACGGCGCCCAGCGCCCCGGCCCCGGGGCCGGACCTGGACCAGGCCCGGGCCTGGCTGGCGGGCGCCGAACGGCCGCTGATGATCGCCGGCGTGGATGCCGTGAATCACGATGCCGGCGCGGCGATCACCGCCTTCGCCCGGCGGTTCTCGGTGCCCGTGCTGACCACCTACAAGGGCAAGGGCCTGATGCCCGAGGACGACCCTCTCAGCCTGGGCGGCGCCGGCCTGTCGCCCCGCGCCGACACGGCCCTGATGCCCCTGGTGGAGCAGGCCGACCTGATCCTCCTGGCCGGCTACGACCCCATCGAGATGCGGGTGGGCTGGTGTGATCCCTGGCCGGCCGACAAGCGCGTGGTGGCCTTTTCCGCCGTGCCCAACACCCACTTCGTGCACCCGGAATCCCTGTCCTTCGTCGGCCACGTGGGGGCGGGGCTGGAAGCGTTGGCCCAGGGCGGCACGCCCCGGCCCGTGTGGTCCAACGGCGCCCCCGGGGCAACCCGCGACGAGCTGGCCCGCCTGTTCCCCACCGACGAGGCCTGGGGCCCGGCGGCCATCGCCGACACCGTATGCAAGTCCCTGCCGGAGCATGGCATTGCCACGGTGGATACGGGCGCCCACCGCATCCTGCTCAGCCAGGTGTGGAAGGCGGCCCGGCCCCGCGGCCTGCTGCAGTCCAGCGGCTTCTGCACCATGGGCCCGGCCATGCCCCAGGCCCTGGGGGTGAAGCTGGCCGACCCGGACCGCCCGGTGGTGGCCCTGGTGGGCGACGGCGGGCTGGAAATGATGCTGGGCGACCTGGCCACGGCGCGGGACCTGGGCCTGGCCGTGCCCATCGTGGTATTCGCCGACCGCTCGCTGGCCCTCATCGAGATGAAGCAGCGCACGTCGGGCCTGGACAACCGGGGGGTGGACTTCGGCACCACCGATTTCCCCGCCGTGGCCCGGGCCCTGGGCGGCCGGGGCGTGGAGGCGACGGACCGCGCCGCCCTGGCCGCCGCCGTCACCGAGGCCCTGTCGGCGGACCGGTTCACGGTCATCGCCTGCCCCTTCGACCGCAAGGCCTACGACGGGCGGTTCTGACCGTCCGCCGGCCCGCGGCGGCGGCCATCAACCGGCGGTCGTGATGCCCGGATGCCCCCGCTGGCGGCCCCGGCGCCCCCATTGGTGGCCCGGCCGGGAGCTTTGCGCATTTGTGGTTGGTCCATAGACGGTTTGTCACACGGGCCATAGGGCCTTGTTTTGTAAGCGTAAGGCCCGGTTTCGCGGGGGTTGGGGTGCCCCGGGCGCGCACGGAAGGGCTTGTCGGCGAGGATGACCGGTCGTACAACAAAAGAGGTGATCACAACGCTGGGTGGACCCTTTCCGGTTCCAAGACGGCGCCGGACGGGACGCCAAACGGATTTTGTGAGGGCCGCCGCCGCGGAAACGGGGCGGCAAAATCCGGAAAAAGTTCAGGAGAGCACCCCCAATGTCAACCGGAACAGTAAAGTGGTTCAACGCCACTAAGGGATATGGCTTCATCACGCCGGATGACGGTGGCAAAGACGCCTTTGTGCACATTTCAGACGTTCAGAAGGCCGGTTTCCAGAGCCTGACGGAAGGTCAGCGGATCCAGTTCGAAGTCCGCGACGGACCCAAGGGATCGAAAGCCGTGGATCTGGCGTCGCTCGACTAGATCAGGGGCGGCCTTGTCCGGCCAACCGTTCGCCCCCACGTATCTTCCCCTGGACTTCCCCTGGGACGATACCGGAGGCGGCGATGACGGACAAAGTGACCAAATCGGAAGCAGCCTGGCGGGCGGAACTGACGCCCGAGCAGTTCGACGTGTGCCGGCGCAAGGGCACCGAACGGGCCTTCACGGGCCGCTACCACGCCACCAAGGACCCCGGCACCTACCACTGCATCTGCTGCGGCCAGCCCCTGTTTTCGTCCGACACCAAGTTCGATTCCGGCACCGGCTGGCCCAGCTTCTGGGCCCCCGTGGCCGACGGCGCCGTGAGCACGGAAACGGACCGCGGCTTCTTCATGGTGCGGACCGAGGTGCTGTGTTCGCGCTGCGACGCCCACCTGGGCCACGTGTTCGAGGACGGCCCGGCCCCCACGGGCCTGCGCTTCTGCATGAACTCGGCGGCCCTGGACCTGCGCGCCCCGGGTTCGGACTCCGATGCCGGGGACGCCTCCGGCGACGGCGGTGACGGGGAATAGGGGGCCTGAAGGGGCCCTGGAGGGGGCTTGAAAGGGGCTGGGGCACATCTGCCCCTTCCCTCCGATTCGGCCAGACTGTAGGATCGGTTTGACAGGCGAATCGGCGAGAGATCCATGCCCGCGAGCGACCGTAAACAGACTTCCCGCATCGGTGGACTCGGCGTCATGGACCAGTACCTTTTCGAAGGGCTGCACAAGCGCATGGCTGAGTTCGAGCACGAGATCGGCCGCCTGTCCGACGTCATCGGCGCCAGCGATTCCCTGACCGACCGCATGCACGACCGCCTGCGCGCCCTGTCGGGCGAGGCCCGGGCCCTGCGCGGCGTCATGGACGTGCTGATGGGCGAGGATGTGGCCCCCGATTTGGCCGCCCCCGGCGGCCGCCTGGACGCCGCCCTGGCGGGCGCCTTCAACGGCGACCTTCCCGGCGAACGGCCCCTTCCCGGCGAGCGGCCCCTGAACAGGCCCCATGACCTGCGGCGCGACACGCCCCGGGACCCGGCCCCGGACTTCGCCAAGGACCCGCCCAGGGACCTGCCGAAGGACCTGCAGAAGGATTGGGACGACACCCTGGACGACGTGGGCCGGACCACGCGGGAGATGCTGTACGGCGATGCTCCCGACGCCCTGTCCTGGCCGCCGTCCCCATCCGCATCTTCATCCCCGTCCTGGCCGCCGTCCTGGTCGGCCGGGCGGGCGGCCCCATCCGTTCCCGCCGCGCCGCCGCCGCCCGTCGCCCCGACGGTGCCGACGACCGCCCCGCTGGCGGACCGGGATGACCGCCTGCGGGCCCGCCACCACCGCCACGCCCGCCACGTGGTCCACGTGCCCCTGTGGTCCGACGACCTGGAAGCCATGATCGGCGCCGGCGAGCTGGCCGTGGGCGAGCTGACGGACGGCCGTGCCGTGTCCGACGCCGTCGAGGACCTGCTGGATCGCATGCTGCACGCGGCCATGGAGGCCGAGGCCGCCCCGCGCCCCGCCGCGCAGCCCCAGCGGCGCCGGGCCGACGACACCCGCGCCCAGGCGTCCCGTGTTCAGGGCCCCCATGTTCAGGCCTCCCATGTTCAGGCCTCCCATGTTCAGGCCTCCCAGGCCGCGGCGCCCGAGGACGAGGATCCATCCGACGACGACCGGCGTCGCAAGGACCGCCGCAAGGGGGATCGCCGCCAGCAGGAACGGGACAAGCCGGACCGGCGCCAGGGGGACCGGCGCGCCCCGTCCGAACCGCCCGCCGACACCGCGTCCGACCGGCGCGTCCGCTCCGGCGACCTGATGGACCCGCCGGAACGGGATCGCCGGTCCGAGGCCGAGCCCGTCGGCCGCCGCCGTGGCGAGGATGGGCACCGGGCCGCCCATGACCCCTATCTGGACCCCCGCCCCAAGGGCGACAGCCGGCCCCTGACCCCGGTGCGGGAAACCCGCTGGGCGCGCCTGAGCGAGGCCCTGCGCGGCGACGAGCCGTCCTTCGACGGCGGTTCCGACGCGGCACAGGACGGCCCGGCCGGCGTGGCCAGCCTGGTGGCCCGGCCGTCACCGCGCCAGGACGTGACGGCGCCGGAAATCACCCTGCGGGCGGCCCCGTCGTTTCGCCAGCCGGTGCCGGCCCCGGTCGAAGATGCCGATGATGCCGACGACGCCGACGACAAGTACTGGGAAGACCGGCGCTGGCTGAAGGACCGGCGCAACGGCGCCACGCGGCGGGCCGGCGACGACCGCCGCCGAGGTGGCGACCGCCGGGTGACCTCGGCCGAATGGGGCGGCGGCCTGGGGCCCGAACCGCCCGAAGGCGTGGAACGGCGCACCGGTGGCGACCGTCGCGACACGGAACGCCGGGGCGGCGACCGGCGCACCGGCAGCCGTCGCGACACGGAACCCAACGGCGCCCGGTCCTGATCCGGCCGGGCGCGCGCATCGGAACGGACCCGTCACCCTGTGGAGCTTCCGACCATGATCCTGCGGCCCTTCGTATCCCTGTCCCGGGCCTTGGCGCCCCTGACTTGCGCCCTGGCCGTGTCGCTGACCTGCGCCCTGGCCCCGCCCGCCGCGCGGGCCGACGACCGCATTCCCGTGGAGCTGCCGCCGCAGATCCGCGACGCCTTCCTGGCGGAAATGCGCGGCCACCTGGGGAACCTGGATGACATCCTGTCGGCCCTGGCGGCCGGCGACTTCCAGGAAGCGGCCAACATCGCCGACGTGCGCATGGATTTCGGCCACAGCATGTGGGAGGCCATGGCCGAACAGGGCGCCTCGCCCGAACAGATCATGGCCATGAAGGAACAGTTCCGGGCCAGCGGCCACGGCCCCGGCATGGGCATGGGGCGCGGCATGGGCCCCGGCAAGGGCCCGGGAATGGGCCCGGGAATGGGCCAAGGGATGGGCCAGGGCCAGGGAATGGGCCAGGGCCAGGGCCAGGGCATGGGCCAGGGAATGGGCATGGGCCGGTTCATGCCCGAGGACTTCCGGGCCATGGGCCAGGCCTTCCACGAGGCCGCCGGGGACTTCGCCAAGGTGGCCCGCGCCGCCGCCAGCCCGCCCACGGTGGAAGACCACGCCCAGGTGCTGGAGGCGCTGCAGGCCGTCACGGTGCAGTGCCGGGGCTGCCACGACGCCTTCCGCGTCAAATAGGCCACGGCGGGCCCCGACGCACCCA
>JAGREA010000495.1 GCA_020446745.1 Rhodobacterales bacterium
CGACCCGGACCGCGGCCACATCTTCACCGACCGCCTGCTGCACGCCCGCGGCGAGCAGGAGACCATGTTCATGGGCGCCGCCACCATCCGGCCGCTGCTGCAACAGCTCCTGCCCGAGGTCCAGTTCGACAGCCGGGCGCGGTTTTCGACCCTGCGCTACACCGGGCCCAAGAAGATCAACCGCCTGCCGGCGCGCAGCGCCACGGTGGCCTTCTCGGGCGCCGACGTCTACGCCATCGCCGAGTTGCTGCGGCGCCAGCGCGGCGGCGCCGCCGTGGTCCTGGGCGCGCTGAGCCCGCGCACCCGCAACGCCCAGGTGGCCATGTACCAGGCCGGCGAGGTGGACTACCTGGTGGCCACCGACGCCATCGGCATGGGCCTGAACATGGACGTGGACCACGTGGCCTTCGCCGCCACCCGCAAGTTCGACGGCCGCGCGCCGCGGCGCCTGCGACCCAGCGAACTGGCCCAGATCGCCGGCCGCGCCGGGCGCCACATGAACGACGGCACCTTCGGCACCACGGCCGAGATCGGCCACCTGGACCCGGACGAGGTGGAGGCCATCGAGAACCACCGCTTCAAGCCCCTGCGCCACCTGTTCTGGCGCAACACGGACCTGCGCTACGGCTCGGTGGAGGCCCTGCGGGCCTCGCTGTCCCTGCCGCCGGACCGTCCGGGCCTGGTGCGGGCGCGGGAAGCCGACGACGAACTGGTCCTGGCCGAACTGGTGCGCGATGCCGAGGTGCGGGCCATCGCCACCAACCCGCAGATGGTGCAGACCCTGTGGGACGTGTGCCGCATTCCCGACTTCGGCAACGTGATGAGTGACGGCCACGCCCGCCTGCTGGGGCGGCTCTACAAGCTGCTGGCGGCCGAAGGCCGGCTGCCCGAGGACTGGATGGCCCGCCAGGTGGACCGCATCGACCGGGTGGACGGCGGCATCGAGGCCCTGGCCCAACGCATTGCCAATATCCGCACCTGGACGTACGTTGCGTTCCATGGGGCGTGGCTCCACGACGTGAAGCACTGGCAGGAACGCACAAGGCAGGTTGAGGACAACCTGTCGGATGCCTTACATGAGCGTCTGACCCAACGATTCGTCGACCGCCGGACCTCCGTCCTGGTGAAACGCATGAAGGAGCGCGAGACCTTGCAAGCCGATGTGAAACCCAATGGCGACGTGGCCGTGGAAGGCCATTTCGTCGGTCGCCTGACCGGCTTCCGCTTCATGCCCGACACGTCGGACGGCGGCGACGCCACCAAGGTGGTCACCGGGGCCGCGCACCGGGCCCTGGTGGGCGAGATCACCCAGCGGGTGGCGCGCCTGGAACGGGGCCCCGACGCCACCATTGCCCTGGGCGATTCGGGCACCGTGCTGTGGCACCAGGAACCCATCGCCCGCCTGGCCCCCGGCGACGACCTGCTGAAGCCGGGGGTGGAGGTGCTGGACAGCGACCTGCTGGACCCGGCCCTGAAGGACCGCATCCGCGTGCGCCTGTCCGGCTGGGCCGAGGCCCGGGTGAAATCGGTGATGGAACCCCTGGTGCTGCTGCGCGACGCCGAACTGCCGGCCCCGGCCCGGGGCCTAGCCTTCCGCCTGGTGGAATCCCTGGGCTCGCTGCCGCGCCGCCAGTGCGCCGAGCAGATCGAGGCCCTGGGCCGCACCGACCGCACGGCGCTGCGCGAGCTGGGCGTGCGCATCGGCCGCGAGACCGTGTACCTGCCGGCCCTGATCAAGCCCGCCGCCGCGGCCCTGCGGGCCGTGCTGTGGTGCCAGCGCCACAACGACGGGGTGCTCCTGCCGCCGCCGCCGCCCGGGCGGGTGTCGGTGACCGCCGACGAGGCCCTGCCGCGCGGCTTCTACGACGCCGTGGGCTACCGCAAGGCCGGCACCCTGGCGGTGCGCATCGACATTCTGGAACGCCTGGCCGCCATGGCCTGGTCGGCGGCCCGGGAAGGCCCGTTCCTGGCCGGGCCCGACTTCCTGTCCCTGGCCGGCTGCGGCGCCGACGACATGAAGGGCGTGCTGCGCTTCCTGGGCTACCAGGCCAAGGAGATGAAGAAACGCCCGCCCGCCCCGGAGGCCCCGGCCCCGGAAGCGCTGGTCCCGGAAGCCCCGGCCCCGGAAGCCCAGGCCCCGGAAGCCCCGGCAGGCGAAGCCCCGGCGGAAACCGGCCCGGCGGCCGTCGAGAGCGCGCCGATCGGGGACGCGCCCATCGAGGACGCGCCCATCGAAGCCCCGGCCGAGACGCCGGTGGTGGAAGCCGAGGCCGTCGAGGACACGCCCGTCGAGGACGCGCCCGTCGAAGCGGCGCCCGTGGCAACGGAATCGATCGAGGAGGCGCCCATCCCCGAGGCGGCCCCCGAAGAGGCGGCGCCCGAAGAGGCGGCCCCCGTGGAAGCGGTGTCCGCCGAGGGAGCCCTGCCGGAAGGCGAGGCCGCCGAGCCGGAGACGCCGGCCGAGCCGGAGACGGAGATCCGCTTCGTGCGCATGCGGCCCCGGCGCCACGGCGGCCGGCCCGACGGCAAGCGCCACGAGGGCCATAAGGGTGAAGGCCATCGGGGCGAAGGCCAACGCGGCGAGGGCCATCGGGGCGAAGGCCATCGGGGCGAAGGCAAGCGGGGCGAGGGCCGCAAGGGCGGCCGGGATGCCAAGGGCGAGCACCGGGGCAAGGGCAAGGGCCCCCGCGACGGCGGCGGCCCCGGCGGCGGCCCCGGCGGTGGCAAGGGACCCCGGGACGGCGGCGGCAAGGGCCGCCCGCGCGAGAAGCAGCCGGACCCGGATTCGCCCTTCGCCAAGCTGCTGGAACTCAACCTTGGCCGCTGACGGGTCCCGGCCCGCGCCATGACCGAGGCCCGGCGCATCGACCAGTGGCTGTGGTATGCCCGGTTCTTCAAGAGCCGGTCCCTGGCCACCAAGTTCGTGGCCGCGGGGCGCCTGCGCGTGAACGGCGACCTGATCGCCAAGGCCCACCACGGCCTGCGGGAAGGGGACGTGCTGACCTTCCCCAAGGGCCCCGACATCCGCGTGGTGCGGGTCGAGGCCCTGGGCAAGCGGCGCGGCCCGGCCCCCGAGGCCCAGACGCTCTATACGGACCTGGCCCCGCCGGAACCGCGCCAGCGGGCCGAGGACACCCCCGACCGCCCGGCCCCGGCGGCCCGGCGCGAGCCCGGCAGCGGCCGCCCCACCAAGGCGGAACGGCGCGCCACCGACCGGCTGCGGGCCCAGGACTGAGCCGGCCCGGACGACGGCGTGCCGGCGGCGCCAGCCCTTCGAGACGGCCG
>JAGREA010000496.1 GCA_020446745.1 Rhodobacterales bacterium
CCATCGCCGCCACGGTGCTGATGTCCATCTACCTGGCCGGCACCATCGCCCGGCCGCTGCGCCGCCTGGCCGCCGCCGCCGACCTGGTGCGCCACAGCCACGCCCGGCGCGACGTGATCCCCGAATTTCCCAACCGCGACGACGAGATTTCCGACCTGGCCCGGGCCCTGAAGGAGATGACGGAAGCCCTGTGGCTGCGCATGGACGCCATCGAGCGGTTCGCCGCCGACGTGGCCCACGAGATCAAGAACCCCCTGACCAGCCTGCGCAGCGCCGTGGAAACGGCGGCCCGGGTGAAGGACCCCGACCAGCAGCGCAAGCTGATGTCCATCATCCAGGAGGACGTGCAGCGCCTGGACCGCCTGATCAGCGACATTTCCGATGCCTCGCGCCTGGATGCCGAACTGTCGCGGGCCGAGCACGAACCGGTGAACATCACCGAAATGCTGGGCACCCTGGCCGACGTGCACGGGGCCACGGCCCGCGAGGGGGCACCCCGGGTGGTGGTGGACCTGCCGGGCGCCCCGGGCGGGCGGGACATCATGGTGTCGGGCATCGAGGGCCGGCTGGTGCAGGTGTTCCGCAACCTGATCGGCAACGCCGCCAGCTTCAGCCCGCCCGGCGGCCTGATCCGCCTGGTGGCGCGCCTGGACCAGGGCACGGTGGAGATCACCGTGGAGGACGACGGCCCCGGCATCCCCCCGGGCCAGGAGGCCAAGATCTTCGAACGGTTCTATTCGGAACGGCCGGAAAGCGAGCAGTTCGGCACCCATTCGGGCCTGGGCCTGAGCATTTCCAAGCAGATCGTCGAGGCCCACGACGGCACCATCGTGGCGGAAAACCGCACCGGGCCCGACGGCGCCGTCAACGGGGCCCGGTTCGTGGTGCGCCTGCCTTCGGCCCAAGGCCGTTGACAGGGGCGATTCGCCGTCGCACCGTCGGCCCATGGGCAGCTTCCAACAGCAGATCCACGCCACCGCCGTCGACGTGGACGGCGTGGGCGTCGTGCTGCGCGGCCCGTCGGGCAGCGGCAAGTCCGACCTGGCGCTGCGCCTGATCGACGGCGGGGCCCGCCTGGTGGCCGACGACCGCACCGACCTGACGGTCACGGAAGGGCGCCTGTGGGCCGCCCCGCCGCCGGCCCTGGCGGGGGGGCTGGAAGTCCGCGGCGTGGGTTTGTTGCGCCTGGATTACAGGGCCGTGATCGCCGTGGGACTGGTGGTCGATTTGGTGGCGCCGGCCGCCGTTGAGCGGTTGCCGGACGCCGCCACCTGTGCCTATGGTGGGTGCGACCTGCCGCTGCTGCGCCTGGCCCCGTTCGAGGCCTCGGCGCCGGCCAAGATCCGGCTCATGGCGGCGCGGCTGGGCGGGGCCATAGGGGTGTTCAGGGCGGGGGAGGACAGGACGTGACGGACCGTCCCGACGACGACGCCGGGCCGTCGGCGCGCACATCCGTGCTGCTGGTCACCGGCATGTCCGGGGCCGGCAAGACCTCGGCCCTGAAGTCGCTGGAAGACATGGGCTACGAGGCGGTGGACAACATCCCGCTGTCGCTGCTGGACAGCCTGGTGCGCAACCGCCCGGCGGCGGCCCAGGGCGGCACCGCCTGCCGGCCCCTGGCCATCGGCGTGGACATCCGCACCCGCGACTTCGCCATCGACGCCTTCGCCCAGGAACTGGAACGCCTGCAGGGCGACCCGCGCCAGGACGTGAAGGTGGTGTTCCTGGATTGCGACGACAACGAGCTGCGGCGGCGCTACACGGAAACCCGCCACCGCCATCCCCTGGCCCAGGACCGGCCGGTGCGCGACGGAATCGAGGCCGAACGGCGCACCATCACCCCGCTGCGCGACCGGGCCGACGTGGTGATCGACACCACCGGACGCACGCCCGGCGCCCTGAAACGCATCCTGGAAGGCCATTTCCGGCCCGACGCCGGGGCGGACATGACGGTGTTCGTCACCTCCTTTTCCTTCCGCCAGGGCATTCCCCGGGAAGCGGACCTCGTTTTCGACGTGCGCTTTCTGGCCAATCCCCATTATGATCCGGACCTTCGGCCCCTGACGGGCCGGGACGTCGCGGTGGGCGACTATGTGAGGAAGGACCCGGACTTCGACCGGTTCCTGGCCGGGCTGACCGGCCTCATCACCCCGCTGCTGCCCCGGTTCGAGGCCGAAGGGAAAAGCTATCTGACCATAGCGGTGGGCTGCACGGGCGGCCGGCACCGCTCGGTGTTCGTGGCGGAACAACTGGCGGCGGCGCTCGATGGCGGCGGGCGGCGCGTCCAGATCAGCCACCGTGACCTGGACCGGGACCGGTCCTGAGGTGAGGATGAGCATATGATCGGAATGGTATTGGTCACCCATGGCCGCCTGGCCGAGGAGCTGATCGCCGCCCTTGAGCACGTGGTGGGGCCGCAAAGCAACGTGGTGGCCGTGTGCATCGGGCCCGAGGACGACATGGAACAGCGCCGGGCCGACATCATGGACAGCGTGGCCCGGGCCGACGCCGGCAAGGGCGTGGTGGTGCTGACCGACATGTTCGGCGGCACGCCTTCGAACCTGGCCATTTCGATCATGGACAAGGGCGCCATCGAGGTGATCGCCGGGGTGAACCTGCCCATGCTGATCAAGCTGGCCAGCGTGCGCGGCACCAAGGACCTGCACGCCGCCGCCGCCGAGGCCCAGGAGGCGGGGCGCAAGTACATCAACATCGCGTCCCAGCTGTTGACCCAGGATTGAGCATGAACGACGGACCGGCACCGGCCGGCCCCGCCGTCGAGCGCCGGGCCCTGATCCGCAACCAGCGCGGCCTGCACGCCCGGGCAGCCGCCAAGTTCGTGAAGCTGGCGACGGAATACGTCGCCGACATCCAGGTCAGCAAGGGCGGCCAGACCGTTTCGGGCCGCTCCATCATGGGTCTGATGATGCTGGCCGCCGGGCCGGGGACGGAAATCGTCCTGTCGGCCCGGGGCGATGACGCCGAGGCGGCGCTGGACGCCATCTGCGCCGTCATCGCGGACAAGTTCGAAGAAGACTGAATCAAGCAAGAGCGAGCGCCCGGTCAACGGGACGCCCACGTCACGGCCCCCGCACGAGCCCGCGGGCGGTCCAGGGGAGTGGCAACGGACTGGCAGAGGAACGCATGGCGACACGCAGCCAACGGGAACAGGTGTTCAAGGGCCTTGGGGTGTCGGGGGGCATCGGCAAGGGCATTGTTCACCTGCGGGAATCCGGCGCCCTGGTGGTGCCCGAATACACGGTGCCGGCCACCAAGGTGGCCGACGAACAGGCCCGGCTGACCCGGGCCGTGGCCAGCGCCCTGCGCCAGATCGGCCGCCTGCGCCACAAGGCCCGAGCCATCAACGGCGCCGCCGGCGAGGAACTGGGCTACCTGCTGGAAGCCTACCACCACATGCTGAAGGGCTCGCGCCTGGTGCGCGGGGCCGAACGGCGCATCGCCGAGGAACGCATCAACGCCGAGGCCGCCGTGCAGGCCGAGGTGGTGGGCATCGCCCAGCAGTTCGCCGACATGCAGGACGCCTACATGGCGGCCCGGGTGGCCGACATCCGCGAGGTGGGCAACCGCCTGCTGCGCAGCCTGACCCGGGCCCAGGACCGGCCGCCGGCGGAAATGCCCAAGGGCGCCGTGGTGGTGGCCGAGGAGCTGACGCCGTCCGACACCGCGCTGCTGGACCCCACCCGGGTGGCCGGCATCGCCACCGCCACGGGCGGCGCCGAGGGCCACACGGCCATCATGGCCCGGTCCCTGGGCCTGCCGGCGGTGCTGGGGGCCCACGGCCTGCTGGCCCAGGTGCGGGCCGGCGACCGCATCCTGCTGGACGGCGACGCCGGCACGGTGGTGCTGAACCCCACGGCCGAGACCGAGGCCGCCTACGACCGCCGGCGCCAGAGCATGCTGCGCGAAAAGCGCCGCCTGGCGCGCCTGCGCAAGCAGCCGGCCATCACCCGCGACGGCGAGCGGGTGGCCCTGCTGGCCAACATGGAGCTGCCCATCGAGCTGGCCCAGGTGTCCCAGTCGGGGGCCGAGGGCATCGGCCTGCTGCGCAGCGAGTTCCTGTTCATGAACCGCCCCGACGTGCCCGGCGAGGACGAACAGTACGACAGCCTGATTCCCATCATCG
>JAGREA010000497.1 GCA_020446745.1 Rhodobacterales bacterium
CACCTGTCGCGTCGACTGCTGCACAACCCCGGCGACGTGACGTCGAACCTGCTCTACGCGAAGGAATCGGAAAACCGTGACCGCCTGAGGCGGGCCCGCGTCGCCTACGAACGCATCCTGATGGCCGACCCGGACAACGCCCAGGCCCAGGCCGGCCTGGCCCGCGTGGAACGCCTGCTGGAGCCGGACAGCACCGACGTTGCCGTGCTGGTGGGCGGCCAGATGCAGAACAACGCGGCCCGGCTCGACGACGACCGCGACCCCTACTTCGACCTGTCCACCACCGCGCAGGTCTACATCCAGGACGACCGGCGCCTGGGCGACCTGCGCTGGGCCACCAACCTGTCGGGCTTCGCCAGCCTGTACAACCGCTTCCGGTCCGGCGACCTGCTGGTGGCCTCGGTCGACACGGGCCCGCGCCTGGGCCTGAGCGCCGCCTGGACCGTGCGCCCGTCCATGCAGGCCACCTATGCCCGCCTGAACCGCCAGGACCTGTTCTGGTCCAGCCAGGGCCGGCTGGATTTCGAGAACCAGGTGGGCGGCCTGCTGTCGGAAGTGCACCTGTCGACCGGGTACGAGGACTACCTGGCGGGCCTGGACTACCGGGACGCCTGGGTGGCGTCGGCGGGCCTGACCCTGGCCTGGGCCGACGTGGGCGGCGGCCGCCTGGAGGTGGCGCCGGAATATGGCCACAAGACCGCGGCGGCGGATTCCGAAACCTACCACGCCGCGGCCGTGGCCGTTTCCTATACACGGGCCGTTGCACAAGATGTGATGGCGATCATATCGGTATCCGGCGAAGGGCGTCAGTATGATGAGACATCAACGACCGGAGATCCTGATCGAAGGGATGTCGAACTGGTGACAGAACTTCGACTTTTGAAAGCAGGTTTTTTCCGGCCAGACCTTAATCTTATCGGTTCCTACCGGTTTGAGCAGAACTTCTCCAACAACGGAGGGTTCGACTACAGGAACCATACTCTTGGAGTGGACTTGGCATGGACGTTCTGATCTTTAGGGCAACGGTCCTGGCCAGTATCGTATCGCTGGGGCTTGCTGCCGCGCCACCCGTGGAAGCCCAGGATACGATCGGCGTCGCCGTTGCCGTGATCAGCGACGTGAAGGCTGAACAGGGCAAGGACGTGCGGCAGATCAATCTGCAGTCCGGGGTGAACCGGAACGATCTGGTCGTCACCGGCGATGGGTCCTCGACCCAGCTCATGTTCATGGACGAAACCGTCATCAGCATTGGCCCCAACGCCGATCTGCTGCTGGACGACATGGTCTATACCCCCGGCGCCGAGGGCGGCACCTTCGCCATCACGGTGAAGCAGGGCCTGATCCGCATGGCCTCCGGCATCCAGTCTTCCAATGCCTATGAAATCCACACCCCCGTGGCCACCATCGGTATCCGGGGCACGGAATTCGACGTGCTGGTGGAAGAAGGCGGCGAAACCTCGGTGCTGCTGCACAGCGGTTCCGTGCTGGTCACCAACGGCGTCGGCGGCCAGACCCTGCTGACGGAACCGGGCACCTTCACCTCTGTCACCGGCCGGGCCGATCCGCCCAGCGAAGCCAATGCCGCGCCCCAGGCCCTGAAGAACATGGGCGAAACCCTGGTGAAGCCGGAAAAGGGCGAAACGCTGCAGGCCGAATGGAAGGAAGCCAAGAAGGCCTGGATCGAAGCCAAGAAGGCCGCCAAGACGGAACTCCGCGTGCAGAAGGCGGAAGCCCGCGACGACCAGAAGGCCCTGCGCGAGGCCGCGAAACTGGCCAAGAAGGCCGGCGGCAAGACGCCGAAACTCAAGGCGAGCGCCGTGTCCGAAGTCAGCGCCGTGGTTGGCAACGGCGGCGGCAACGGCAACGGCAATGGCAACGGCAACGGCGGCGGTAACGGCCACAAGAACTGCGGCAAGGGCAAGGGCAAGGGCAACGCCTGCTAACGCCCCCCCCTTCCCAGCCCCTTTAAACAGGCGGCGCGGCGCTTCGTCGGCTCAGGTTCCGACGGCCCGCGCCGCCTTTTCCAATTCCGACAGGAACCGTTCCCGGTCCTTCTTCGAAAAGCCGGCGTTGCCGCCGGTGATCTCCCCCGTGTCCCGCAGGTGGGACATCACGTCGCGCATGGCCAGGGCCATGCCGATGCCGTCGTCGGTGAACGGCTTGCCCGTGTGGTTCAGCACCACGGCACCGGCCTTCAGGCAGCGGTCGGCCAGGGGGATGTCGGCGGTGATGGCGATGTCGCCGGGGCCGATGCGCTCGGCGATCCAGTCGTCGGCGGCGTCCGGCTCCTCGGGCACCACCACCCGGTTCAGCACCGGGCTTTCCGGCAGCCGGAACCAGGCGTTCCCCACCAGGTACATCTTCAGGCCGTGGCGTTCCGCCACCTTCAGCGCCTCGGCCTTCACCGGGCAGGCATCGCCGTCCACGTAGATGGCGCTCATGGTTCATCGTCCTCCGTCGGCGGAAAGTCCAGCACCAGGCCGGCCTGGCGGGCCCGCGCCGCCAGGTCCGCCAGGCGGCGGCGCAGGGTGTCGTTCCGGTCGCCCCGGCCCCAGGCGGCCAGGGCCCGACCCCGGTCGGCGATCAGGGTGGCCCAGGGCAGGGGTTCGGCCCGGGTGTGCAGGTCCAGGGCCTTGGCGCAGCGGTCCATGGCGTCCCCGTCCCCGTCGCGCCAGGCAATCTCGATGGCCTGTTCGTGGAAGGCCAAGTGGTTGTGGCTGATGGTGTTGCTGTCCAGCAGCCGCAGGCCCCGGTCCAGCAGGGCCCGGCGCGTCTCCCGGTCCGGCGCCACGCGGGCCGCAAAGGCCAGCACCGTGGGCCCGACGAACTGGTCGTCCGTGCGGTCCAGCTGATCCAGGGCCTCGCGGGCCGTGGCCCAGGCCTGGCCGGCCCGGCCCAGGCCGTGCAGCGCCAGGGCCATCTGGCTCAGGCAATCCAGCTCGAACCGGGGCGACCCCATGTCGCGGCACAGCACCAGGCTGCGTTCCAGCAGCCCCTTGGCCGCCTCGGGCCGGTCCTGGGCCAGGTGCAGGGTGGACAGGTTGTTGACGCTCAGCAGCTCGCCCCGGTAGTCACTGGCCGCCACGGCGATGCGCCCGGCCTGTTCCGACGCCGCCAGGGCCTGGTCCAGGCGCAGCCGGTACATCCCGGTCAGGCCGCGCATGGCCAGGTTGCCGGCCTCGATGCGGGCCCAGCCGTGGCGCCGCGCCAGGTCCACGCAGCGGGCGTAGTAGCCGTCGGCGGTGATCATGCGGCCGCGCAGGTAAAGGGCGTCGCCCATCCCGCCCAGGGCCCGGGCCTCGGCCAGGGGCGAGCCGGTGGCCCCGGCCAGCTCCAGGGCCCGCTGGTGGGCCTCCAGGCAGGCGTCCAGCTCGCCCATGGGAAACAGGATGTTGCCGCGCAGGGACAGGATCTCGGCCAGCAGGCCCTGGTGCCGGGGGCCCCGGGCCAGGGCGGCGGCCCGGTCCAGGCGGTCCAGGGCGCCCTTCA
>JAGREA010000498.1 GCA_020446745.1 Rhodobacterales bacterium
CTGCGGCTGTGGCGAATCCTTCCACGTCTAGCCCCTGACGCCCCCTTCCCCGGCCGCCACCGGCCGCCCCGCCCCGCCCCCGGATCGGGGGCGGTTGCCCCGCCCGCCCCCGGATTGGGGGCGGTTGACTTTGATCCGAAGAAAGAGACCCCGACCCGTGACCGGCATGCGCACCCAGAACGGCGATGACCTGACCGCCCAGGCGGCCCTGGTCCCCTGCTGGTCCTGCCACGGGCCGGTGGTCGCCGACGCCCTGTTCTGCGCCACCTGCAAGGCGGTGCAGCCGCCGGGCCAGGCGGACCACTTCACCCGCTTCGGCCTGGACCGCGACTTCCGCCTGGACGGCGAGGCCCTGGACCGCCGGTACTTCCAGCTTCAGCGCCAGCTGCACCCCGACCGCTTCGCCACCCGGGGACAGCGCGAACGGCTGCTGTCGCAGCAGCAGGCCATCACGCTCAACGACGCCTACGAGACCCTGAAGGACCCCCTGCGCCGGGCCGACTACCTGGTGCACCTGCTGGGCGCCGGCGTGCTGCCCCAGGGCTGCGACGCGGTGAACGACCCGGTGATCCTGATGGAAGCCATGGAGCTGCGCGAGGCCCTGCACGAGGCCGAGATGAGCCACGAGGTGGAGCGCATCGCCCGGCGCACCCTGGCCGACATCGACGACTGCGTCGACGAGCTGGCCGACACCTTCGACAAGGGCGACCTGCCGGTCGCCTGCCGCCTGACCACCCGCCTGAAATACCTGATGAAGCTGAAGGACGAGGTGCGCATGCGCCGGGCCCAGATCGCCGACAACCACTGAGTTCCCGACCGTTCCGCCGCTGTCGCCCGCCCCTTCGGATTCCCCCCACGGACCCCGCCATGACCGAACCCCTGCTGCAGATCCACGAACCCGGCGAAACGCCGCTGCCCCATGCCGGCGACCAGACCGTGGCCGTGGGCATCGACCTGGGCACCACCAACTCGGTGGTCTCGGTGGCCACCGACGGCAAGCCCCAGGCCCTGCGCGACGCCGACGGCCGGGCCCTGGTGCCCTCCATGGTGGCCTACGCGCCCGACGGCTCGGCCATCGTCGGCGGCCTGGCCCGCCAGTTGATGCTGGACCGGCCCGACGCGGTGATCAGCTCCATCAAGCGGCTCATGGGCCGCGGGGTGGAGGACATCCACGAGCTGGCCGGGACCCTGCCCTATACCGTGGTCCCGGGCCAGGAAGGCGGCATGGTGCGCCTGGACGTGAACGGCCTGCACCTGACGCCGGTGGAGATCTCGGCCGACATCCTGAAGGCCCTGAAGGAACGGGCGGAAGACCACCTGGGCATGCCCGTGGACCGGGCGGTGATCACCGTGCCGGCCTATTTCGACGACGCCGCCCGCACCGCCACCAAGGACGCCGCCCGCCTGGCCGGGCTGGAGGTCCTGCGCCTGGTCAACGAGCCCACGGCGGCGGCCCTGGCCTATGGCCTGGACCAGGGGGCGGAAGGGTTGTACGCCGTTTACGACCTGGGCGGCGGCACCTTCGACATCTCGATCCTGCGCATGGAAAAGGGCGTGTTCCAGGTGCTGGCCACGGGCGGCGACGCGGCCCTGGGCGGCGACGATTTCGACCACGCCGTGGCCGAACATTTCCTGCACCAGCGGGAACGGCGCCTGGGCGCCCAGGCCATTTCCCCGGCCGAGGCCAAGATGGCCCTGATGACGGCCCGCCTGGCCAAGGAATGCCTGACCGGCCGCACGGAAGGCGAATGGGTGCTGGACGTGAACGGCCGCCAGACCGGCCACCACATCAACCGGGCCACCCTGGAAAACCTGATCGAACCCCTGGTGGAACGCACCACCGACATCTGCCGCGCCGTGCTGGACGACGCCGGGGTGACGCCCGACCAGGTGCGCGGCGTGGTCCTGGTGGGCGGCTCCACCCGGGTGCCCCTGGTGCGCCGCCGGGTGGCCGAGCTGTTCGGCAGCGAACCCCTGTCGGACATCGACCCCGACCTGGTGGTGGCCGACGGCGCGGCCCTGCAGGCCGAGGCCCTGACCGTGGGCTCCGACAACCTGCTGCTGGACGTGACGCCGCTCAGCCTGGGCATCGAGACCATGGGCGGGCTGGTGGAAAAGATCATTCCCCGCAACACCCCCATCCCCGTGGCCAAGGCCCAGGAATTCACCACCTTCCAGGACGGCCAGCCGGCCATGTCGGTGCACGTGCTGCAGGGCGAGCGCGAAATGGCCAACCAGTGCCGATCCCTGGCCCGCTTCGTGCTCAGCGGCATTCCGCCCATGGTGGCCGGCGCGGCGCGCATCAAGGTGACCTTCGCCGTGGACGCCGACGGCCTGTTGACCGTCAGCGCGCGCGAGGAAACCACGGGCGTGGAACAGGAAACGGCCGTCAAGCCGTCCTACGGCCTGACCGAGGAGGAGATGAGCCAGATGCTCTACGACTCCCTGAAGAACGCCCAGGACGACATGGCCGTGCGCCTGCTCACCGAGGCCCGGGTGGAGGCCCAGCGGTCGCTGAACGCGGTGAAGGCGGCCCTGGAGGTGGACGGTGACCTGTTGACGGCCGACGAGCGGGCGGCTATCGATGCCGCCGTCGCCGACACCGAGGCCCGCATCGCCGGCGACGACCGCGACGCCATCAACGCCCAGGTGGAAGTCCTGGAAACGGCGACCAAGCCGTTCGCCGAAAAGCGCATGGACCGGGGAATCCGCGCCGCCCTGAGCGGCCACAGCGTTTCCGAGTTCGACAACGAAGACCACCCCGGCGACGCCCGGGACAATGGCTGAAGAAGAAGGACCAGGCACGATGCCCAAGATGACGTTCATCGACCCCAAGGGGAACCGCAAGGAAGTGGATGCCCCCAACGGTTTGTCGGTGCTGGAAATCGCGCACAAGAACCATATCGACCTGGAGGGCGCCTGCGAGGGCTCGCTGGCCTGCTCCACCTGCCACGTGATCGTCGCCGACGCCTGGTTCGACAAGCTGGACGAATCCACGGAAGAGGAAGAGGACATGCTGGACCTGGCCTTCGGCCTGACCCACACGTCCCGCCTGGGCTGCCAGATCAAGATGTGCGACGAGCTGGACGGGCTGGAGGTCACCCTGCCCGCCGCCACCCGCAACATGATGGTCGAATAGGGAGGTCCCCATGGGCCTGCGCTGGACCGACGTGAACGACATCGCCATCGAGCTGGAAGACGCCCACCCGGACGCCGACGTGGTGAACCTGCGGTTCACCGACCTGTGGCAATGGGTCCAGGCCCTGCCGGATTTCGACGACGACCCCCAGAAGTCCAACGAGAAGATCCTGGAAGCCATCCAGATGGCCTGGCTGGACGAGCGCGACTGAGGCGCCGCCCCCCGATTCCCGCCCCCGGGCGATTGCCGGGGGGTGCGATCGGATCGTATTCATGGCACACTCCTGATGTGGGATCCCACGCTGGACGTCGGCGCCGGCCGGCGCAGGGGTCCTTTTTCGCGTTCGAGCACCAAGGGGAGTCCGATGGAAAACGACAAAACGCCGTCCGAAACGCCCACCGCCGAAAAGGCTCCGGCCGCCGCCGACGCGCCCCCGCCGGCCGTCGAACCGGCCAAGCCCGCCCGCAAGGCCCAGGCCAAGAGCGGGCCCAAGAACGGGTCCGGGAACGGGTCCGGGAACGGCGCGAAGGGTGCACCGAAGGACCGGCCGAAGGCGGCCAAGGCGCGCCTGGACGCGGACACCCGCGACGACGAGCTGATGGAGCAGGAGATGGAGGCGGTCAACAAGCTGACCGACGGTCCCACCCGGCCCCTGAAGCTGCGCGGCACCGACAAGGAAGTGGGCAAGGCCAGCAACCGCAAGGTGGGGGTGGTCACCCACCCCGACGACCGTACGGCCCCCCTGACCCGCATGAAGACCCAGCAGTACCTGGAACTCATCACCCCGCTGCACGTGGAAATGCTGAAGATGCAGAACTGGGTGAAGGAAACGGGGCACCGCATCCTGGCCATCTTCGAAGGCCGCGACGCGGCCGGCAAGGGCGGCACCATCAAGCGCTTCATCGAACACCTGAACCCCCGCGGCTGCCACGTGGTGGCCCTGGAAAAGCCCACCGAGCGCGAAACGACCCAGTGGTATTTCCAGCGCTACGTGGCCAACCTGCCGGCCGGCGGCGAGATCACGCTGTTCGACCGGTCCTGGTACAACCGGGCCATGGTCGAACGGGTCATGGGCTTCTGCTCGGCCGAGGATGTGAAGGAGTTCCTGCGCTCGGTGCCGGAATTCGAGCGCATGCTGATCCGTTCCGACCTGCTGATGTTCAAGTTCTACTTCTCGGTCAGCAAGGCGGAACAGAACCGCCGGTTCAACAACCGCCTGAACGACCCCCTGAAGCAGTGGAAGCTGAGCCCCGTGGACCGGGAATCCCAGGGCCTGTGGAAGGAATACACCCGGGCCAAGGAGGACATGTTCTTCTACACCTCCACCGCCGACGCGCCCTGGACCATCATCAAGTCCGACGACAAGAAGCGGGCCCGGGTCAACACCATCCGCTACTTCCTCAGCAACATCGATTATCCGGACAAGCGCCGCGAACTGCTGGAATACGACCAGCGCATCGTGCGCACGGTGCAGGAGGAACTGGGCGTCGAGGATTGACCGGGCCGGCGCCACGGCGCTTGCCCGGGCGCCCGTCGCCCCCCATATGGGCGCCATGAACAGCCTGGATATCGACAAGGCGCCCGCCGACACGCGGGTGGTGGTGGCCATGTCCGGCGGCGTGGACAGTTCGGCCACGGCCGCCCTGCTGGCCGACCAGGGCTACGACGTGGTGGGCGTCACCCTGCAGCTTTACGATCATGGCCAGGCGGTGGGCCAGGCGGTGGGCCAGGCCGGGTCCTGCTGCGCCGGGCAGGACATCCACGACGCCCGCCGGGTGGCCGACGCCATCGGCATTCCCCACTACGTGCTGGATTACGAATCCCGCTTCCGGGCCGAGGTGATCGACGACTTCGCCGACAGCTACCTGCGCGGCGAAACGCCCATCCCCTGCGTGCGCTGCAACCAGACGGTCAAGTTCCGCGACCTGCTGGCCACGGCCCGCGATCTGGGCGCCGACGCCCTGGTCACCGGCCACTATGCCCAGCGCCGCGTCGGGCCCCAGGGGGCCGAACTGCACCGGGGCACCGACCCCAACCGGGACCAGAGCTATTTCCTGTTCACCACCACCAACGCCCAGCTGGACCTGCTGCGCTTCCCCCTGGGCCACCTGGACAAGGACGGCACCCGGGCCCTGGCCCGGCGCTATGGCCTGCCGGTGTCGGCCAAGCCCGACAGCCAGGACATCTGCTTCGTGCCCGGCGGCCGCTACGCCGACGTGATCCGCAAGCTGCGCCCCGACGCCGACGTGCCCGGCGACATCGTGCACGTGGACGGCCGGGTGGTGGGCCGCCACGACGGCATCCTGCACTACACCGTGGGCCAGCGCCGGGGCATCGGCGTGTCGGGGCCGGAACCGCTGTACGTGGTGGGGCTGGACCCGGAGGCCCACCGGGTCATCGTCGGCCCGCGCCCGGCCCTGCTGAAGGACCGCCTGCGCCTGTCCGACGTGAACTGGATCGGCCCCGTGCCCGACGGCCCGCTGGACGTGGACGTGAAGCTGCGCTCGGCCCAGGCCCCGGTGGCGGCCCGGGTGACGGCCGCGGGTGACGGCGCCGAGGTGGTGCTGGTGGAACCCCAGGCCGGCGTGGCGCCCGGCCAGGCCTGCGTGTTCTACCGGGGCTCCCGCGTCCTGGGCGGCGGCTGGATCCGCCGCGATCCTCGTATGCCTTGATACGCTCGGAAAGCGCCCA
>JAGREA010000499.1 GCA_020446745.1 Rhodobacterales bacterium
GGCGGTGGTCCTGGGCACCCTGCTGGGCGCGCCGGCGGCCCGGGCGGACCAGCCCTTCGACGCCTGGCTGGCCGGCCTGCGGGCCGAGGCCCTGCAGAAGGGCATCAGCCAAGCCACCGTGGACGCCGCCCTGGGCCAGGTGGAAACGGTGCCCCGGGTGCTGGAGCTGGACCGCTACCAGCCCGAATTCACCCGCACCTTCTGGGCCTACCTGACCAAGCGGATCACCGACACGCGCATCGAACGGGCCCGCAAGCTGCTGGCCGACAATCGGGCCCTGCTGGAAAAGGTGCGGGCCAAGTACGGCGTGCAGCCCCGCTACCTGGTGGCCTTCTGGGCCCTGGAATCCAACTTCGGCGACTACACGGGGGTGTTCCCCCTGTTCGGCGCCCTGGCCACCCTGGCCCACGATGCCCGGCGGGCCGACTTCTTCCGCGGCGAACTGCTGGCCGCCCTGAAGCTCATGGACCGGGGCGAGGTCTCGACGGCCACCAAGGCGTCCTGGGCCGGCGCCATGGGCCAGTGCCAGTTCATCCCCACCACCTACGTGGCCCACGCCGTGGACTTCGACGGCGACGGCAAGCGCGACCTGTGGAACAGCCTGCCCGACATCTTCGCCTCGGCCGCCAACTACCTGGCCAAGTCGGGCTGGGACGGCAACCGCACCTGGGGCCGCGAGGTGAAGCTGCCCCAGGGCTTCGACCTGGACCTGGCCGACGTCAACCGGCCGCGCAAGCTGGCCGAATGGCAGACCCTGGGCGTGCGCCGGGCTGACGGGCGGGACCTGCCCCGGGTGGACGTCGAGGGCGCCGTCATCCTGCCGTCCGGCGCCGACGGCCCGGCCTTCCTGGTCTACCGCAACTACCACGCCATCATGGCCTGGAACCGGGCCATGCTGTACGCCATCGCCGTGGGCCATCTGTCGGACCGCATCGCCGGGCAGGGGCCCCTGCTGGCGCCCCGGCCGAAGAACGAGGTGGCCCTGTCGCGCGACGACGTGATGACAATCCAGAAGGGCCTGGTGGCCGCCGGGTTCGATCCCGGCACCCCCGACGGGGTGATCGGCGCCATGACCCGCAAGGCCGTGCGGGCTTTCCAGAAAAGCCGCAACCTGCCGGCCGACGGCTACCCGGACAAGGACCTGCTGGACTTCATGACCGCCGGCGGCGGAAAGGGGTAGGGGATGGGACGGCTCCTCGCACTCTGTGTCGTCGGTCTGGCGTTCCTGGCCACGGGCTGCGCGGAAACCCAGTTCCTGGCCCACACGGCCAAGCAGGTGCGCGGCCAGTCCGGCGAGGCCCCCACCGGCGAGGGCGGCCGCTACAAGGTGGGAAGTCCCTATCAGATCAGCGGCGTATGGTATTATCCTAAAGAAGATTATGATTACGTGGAAACGGGTATCGCCTCGTGGTACGGGCCCCAGTTCCATCAGCGCAACACGGCCAACGGCGAAGTGTTCGACATGAACAAGATCTCCGCCGCCCACCGCACCCTGCCGCTGCCCAGCATCGTGCAGGTGACCAACCTGGAAAACGGCCGCAGCCTGCGCCTGCGGGTCAACGACCGGGGGCCCTTCGCCCACGGCCGCATCCTGGACGTGTCGCGGCGCGGGGCCCAGCTTCTGGGCTTCCACCGCCAGGGCACGGCGCGGGTGCGGGTCGAGATCCTGGCCGACGAAAGCCGCGCCCTGGCGGCCCGCATGCAGGGCCAGCAGGTGATCGCCCGGGAAGGCTCGCCCATCAAGGTGGACAAGCTGCCCAAGCCCGACGTGGACCAGGAAACGGCCGCGCTGGCGCCGCCGCCCGGCGCCCGGGCCGCGCCCCCGCCCGTGCAGGCGGCCGAGGCGCCGCCCCCGGTGGCCGCGCCGCCCCAACCCGTGCAGGCCCAGCCCGTTCAGCCGGCCGCCGCGGCCCCGTCGGTGGACGGCACCGTGCGCGTGGTCCCCGTGGGCCCCACCAACCTGTACATCCAGGCCGGGGCCTTTTCCGAATAC
>JAGREA010000500.1 GCA_020446745.1 Rhodobacterales bacterium
TCAGGCTGACGGCCATGCCGGGGCGGGCCAGGGCGACGCGCCGGGGCGCCACCGACAGGCCCCGGTGGCCGACCCGGGTCAGCGTGTCGGCCAGGGCCGCCGGGTCGGGCGGCCCGGCGGCATGCAGGCGCCACAGGGGCTGCATGGTGGGGTCGAAGGCGCCGCCGGTCCATTCGGCCACGGCTCGGGCCTGGGACAGGGCCTGCACCAGGTCGGCCCCCGGGTCGTCCAGCGCCCCGTGGCGGTTCAGGCGGCACAGGGCCGACTGGGGCCGGTACAGGGAGAACACGTCTTCCAGGCGCTCGATTTCGTCCACGCAGGCGGTGACCGCGGCCCGAGTAGCGTCCCAGGCGGCGTTCCGGTCGCCGTGGACCAGGGTCAGCGACACCCGGGCGCCCAGGGCGTGGCCGGTCCAGCGCACGGCGGCGGCCCGGGCCCCGGGGGATGCCAGGGCGGCGGCGGACCCGGCCAGGACGGCCAGGAAACGGCGGCGGGTGACGGTCATGTCGGGCCTCCCTGGGCCGCCAGGCGGCGCCGTTCGCGCCGGGCCTCGCGCCGCTTGCGCCGCTCGATCAGTGGCGGGCATTTGTGGTCGTCGTGGTACAGGCGCTGGCAGTCCAGGCAGTAGATGCATTCGTGGGGGTTGATGGCGCCGTCGGGGTGGATGGCCTGCACGGGGCAGGCCACGGCGCAGATGTGGCATTCGGTGCCGCACTGGCGGCGGCGCTTCAGCCATTCGAACATGCGGGTGCGGCTGGGAAGGGCCAGCGCGCCGCCCAGGGGGCACAGGTAGCGGCAGAACACCCGCTGCACGAACAGCGACAGCACCAGCAGGCCGGCGGCATAGGCCACGAAGGGCCAGGGGCGCAGGAACTTCAGGGAAATGGCGGTCTTGAAGGGTTCCACCTCGGCCAGGGCCGTGGTCATGGCGAAGGGCCCCAGGGACACGGCCAGCAGGCCCAGGAAGATCACGTATTTCAGGGGCCACAGGCGTTCGTGCACGGCGAAGGGCAGGGAAACCTGGCGCAGGCGCAGGGCCCGGGCGCCCCGGTTCAGCAGTTCCTGCAATGCGCCGAAGGGGCACAGCCAGCCGCAGAACACCCCCCGCCCCCAGAACAGCAGGGCCACGGCCACGAAGCTCCACAGCAGGAAGATCATGGGTTCCAGCAGGAAGAATTCCCAGCGGAAGCCGGTCAGCAGGGCGTTGATGAAGGTCAGCACGTTGATCACCGAAAGCTGGGCCGACTGCATCCAGCCCAGGTAGCCCAGGGTGAACAGCAGGAACCCCACCCGCAGGCGGCCCAGGAACCGGGGATGCGCCGTCACCCAGTCCTGGAACACCAGCACCGCCAGCAGGATCGCGATGGCGACCGACAGAACCGTGACGTGGACGGTGGATTCCAGCCACCGGCGGTGCCACAGGGGCAGGCTGTCCTCGGCCGCGCCGGGGTCCGTCGCGGCGGTTTCGCTTTCGCCGCCGCCCAGCAGCAGGGCGGCCGGCACCTCGTAGGCCAGGGGGAACACCACATAGCGGGTGTCCACGCCGGCCGTGGTCCGCTCGGCCAGCAGTTCCAGGCGCCAGGGCCGCGTGGCGTCGAACCCGGTGGCCGGCGGGATGATGAACAGGCTGGTTTCCCGCAGGTCGGGGGCGTTGGCGATGGCCAGCTTGTCGAGGCGCCGGTGCATGTCGCGGGTCAGGGGGATGGTGCGGCTGTCCTGCACCAGTTGCAGACGGTCGAACACTCCGCTGCGGCGGTAGGCATAGCCGCGGAATGAATAGAAGCCCGCCGCGCCCACGAAGATGGCCTGGGCGCCCGGTTCCAGGTCCGCCCGCAGGCGCCCGTAGGCGGCGAAGCCCAGCAGGTTCTGGCCCACGGCCGGCGGCGTCGCCAGGGCCACGTACAGGTCGATGTAGGTGTCGTCGGGACGCCGGTGGGTGGTGCCCGGCAGGGCCCCGCCCAGGTCGCGGAAGGCCTGGTCCACCTGGGCGTTGGTCAGCAGCAGGCGGTGGATGGATCCGTCGTCCAGCAACTGCTGCCACCAGGCCTCGCGAAAGGTTTCCAGGTCCAGGGCTCGGGTGCCCCTGCGGGCCGATCCGGCGGCGATGATGCCCCGCGCCCGGCCCACGGCCCGGGCCGAACGCACCACGCTGTCGCTGAACACCATGGAGGTGATGGTGGCGCCGGTGATGCCGTCGATGCCCGTTTCGCCGCCTCCCCGCGCCGGGCCCAGGCGGACGCGCCGGCGCACGTCCAGGCCGCGCATCTGGTCCAGGAAGCGGTGCAGGTGGGCCTCATCGATGCCCAGGGCCAGGATCGGTTCCTGGTGTTCCACCACCACGGCCCCGGTGATGCGGCCGTCCAGGTCCAGGCCGGCCAGGATCTTCACCGGCCGCCCGGCGTAGCCCGCCGAGTCCACCACCTGGGAAGTCAGGAACACGTACCCGGCCAGGCGCTGGCCCACGAACACGGGCGCCGACGGCGGCGTGCCGTCGGCCACCCCGGCATGGCCGGCGCCGGGGAACACGGCCTCCAGCGGCACGGCGCGGAGCGCGGCGTCGATGCCGTCGGCCCGGGCCGGCGCCGAAGCGCCCAGGCCCGCCACCAGCAGGGCGGCGGCCAGCAGCCGGGCGCCGCGCCCGATGGCGTTCCGGGCTTCTTTTCGCACCCGCAAGAATTCAAAA
>JAGREA010000501.1 GCA_020446745.1 Rhodobacterales bacterium
CCGAAGAACTCGCGCACCGCCGCCGCCGCCGGCTTGGCGTTGATCAGGTCGTGCGGCATCACCGTGTCGATGTCGACCGAGCTCATGCGCTCGCGGATCGCCCGCTCCATGCGCAAGAGGCCGACCCGGTACTGATTCTCCATCAGCTCGCCCACCGAGCGGACGCGCCGGTTGCCCAGGTGGTCGATGTCGTCGATCTCGCCGCGGCCGTCCTTCAGGTCGACCAGGGTCTTGACCACGGCCAGGATGTCCTCGCGGCGCAGCACGCGCACGGTGTCGGGCACGTCGGCGTCCTTGAAGCCCAGGCGGGCGTTCATCTTCACCCGGCCCACGGACGACAGGTCATAGCGCTCGGCGTCGAAGAACAGGCCGTTGAACAGGGCCTCGGCCGTGTCCAGGGTCGGCGGCTCGCCGGGACGCATGACCCGGTAGATGTCGATCAGCGCCTCTTCGCGGGACGTGTTCTTGTCCACCGCCAGGGTGTTGCGGATGTAGGGGCCCACGTTGATGTGGTCGATGGCCAGGGTGGGGATCTCGGCCACCTTGGCCTTGTCCAGCATGTCCAGCACGTCCTCGGTGATCTCGCTGCCGGATTCGCCGAAGATCTCGCCGGTTTCCTCGTTGATCATGTCGGCGGCCAGGTAGCGGCCCACCAGGTCCTCGCGGGGCACCAGCTGGTCCTTCAGGCCGTCCTCGATCAGCTTCTTCACCAGGCGCGGAGTCATCTTCTTGCCGGCCTCGGCCACCACCTTGCCGGTCTTGGCGTCCACCAGGTCGGTGCTCAGCTTCACGCTGCGCATGCGCTCGCCGTGGAAGGGCGTCTTCCAGCCCTTCTTGGCGCGGGTGAAGGTGACCGTGTCATAGAAGAACTGCAGCACCTCCTCGGGCGTCATGCCGACCACCTCGGCGGCGTCCAGGGGCCGGCTCTCGGCCGCGCGCTCGGCCCGCAGGCGGGCCGTTTCCTGGCCGTCCAGGGCCATCAGCAGGGTGCTGACGGGCAGCTTGCGGCGCCGGTCGATGCGCACGTAGACCAGATCCTTGGCGTCGAATTCGAAGTCCAGCCACGAACCGCGATAGGGAATCACCCGGGCGGCGAACAGGAACTTGCCCGAAGAATGGGTCTTGCCCTTGTCGTGGTCGAAGAACACGCCCGGGCTGCGGTGCATCTGCGACACGATGACGCGCTCGGTGCCGTTCACCACGAAGGTGCCGTTGGACGTCATCAGGGGCATGTCGCCCATGTAGACGTCCTGTTCCTTGATGTCGCGGATCGAGCGCGAGCCCGTGTCCTCGTCGATGTCCCAGACGACCAGGCGCAGGGTGACCTTCAGCGGCGCGGCGAACGTCATGCCGCGCTGCTGGCACTCCTCCACGTCGTACTTGGGCTCCTCGAACTCGTACTTGACGAATTCCAGGGTGCCCCGTTCGGAAAAGTCCTTGATCGGGAAGACGGACTTGAAGACCTCCTGCAAGCCGGCGTCGGGCCGGTTGTCGGGATCGGCATCCACCTGCAGGAACTGGTCGTAGGACGTCTTCTGCACTTCGATGAGGTTCGGCATCTTGGCCGGGGTGACCAGGCGACCGAAGTTCTTGCGAAAGCGCTTGCGACCGGTGAAGGACAGGGCCATGTCGGGACTCCCTAGTAACGAATCACAAAACGGGCTCCTGCCCCGCGCGGTGCCGCCCGCGCCGGCCTGAACCCTTCAACTGGCTTACGCTTCCGCTGGTCCCGGCCCCGGCAAGGCCTATTCGGACGGAAGCGTCTATGGATGCGGATCCCGGTGGATCCGCCGCGCCCCGCAACCCCCGTGGTGGGGGTGTGGGAACGCGAGGGCCGGCCCGCCGGACGCCACCGCCGGCGGGCCGGGTCCGCGTTACTTCAGCTCGACGGTGGCGCCAGCCTCTTCGAGCTTCTTCTTGATCTCCTCGGCTTCGTCCTTCTTCGCCGCTTCCTTCACGGCTTTCGGGGCCGACTCGACCAGTTCCTTGGCTTCCTTCAGGCCCAGGCCGGTGATGGCGCGGACCTCTTTGATCACGTTGATCTTCTTGTCGCCGATGGAGGCCAGGATGACGTCGAATTCATCCTTCTCCTCGGCGGCCTCGGCCACGGCCGGGCCGGCGGCGGCGGCCACGGCGACCGGCGCGGCGGCGGAAACGCCCCACTTCTCTTCGAGCATCTTGGACAGCTCGGCGGCTTCCATGACCGTCAGGGCGGACAGGTCATCAACCAGTTTTTCAAGATCAGCCATTTCTCAATTCTCCTCGGCTTGAACCGTAGTCTCTAGGGGGATAGACGATGGCCGCCTCACGCGGCCTCGCCCTTTTCGGCATAGGCATTGATGACGCGCGCGACCTGGCCGCCCGGTGCCTGCAGCACCATGGCGATCTTGGCCGCCGGCTGGGTGAGCAGGCCGGCCAGCTTGGCCCGCAGCTCGTCCAGGGACGGCAGGGTGGCGAGCGCCTTGACGCCGTCGGCGTCCAGAACGTTCTCACCCAGGGCGCCGCCCAGGATGACCAGCTTGTCATTGCCTTTCGCGAATTCCACGGCGGCCTTGGCCGCCGCCACCGGATCGTCCGAATAGGCGATCGCGGTGGGTCCGGTGAACATGTCGTTCAGACCGGCGAACCGCGTGTCCTTGAGGGCGAGACGGGTGAGCCGGTTTTTCGTCACTTTGAAGTTTGCGCCGGCTTCACGCATCTTGGTGCGCAGCGCGCCCGATTGGGCCACCGTCAGACCCGAATAGTGGGTCACGACGACCATCTCGGTCTCGCTGAACACCTGATGCAGTGAAGCGACCCACTCTTCTTTCTGTGTGCGGTCCACTGATCGTCTCCGTTCTCTGGCTCCCCGGTCCGGCACCTGCCGGGGTGGGAAACCGATGGACGTTTGGCCCGTTTCGCGAAGCCCCCTGGTGGCGAGGATCCTCCGCGATCGGAGCCGGCTCGCCTGTCCAGTGCAGCGGTTCAAGCCGTTGCCGACACCCCCCGGTTTCCCGGGGCGGACGGAAACTGCCTGTTTCACTGTCTGCGCAGGTGGGAAACCCCTTTACCCCCCGCCGGCGCGGACGCCCTTGGGGGACCTACGGTCTTGGACAGGTCGGGGACGGCGCCGCCGCCCCCGTCTCCGCTCCAGGACGGGCGCCCGGGAACGAAACTCGGTGATCGGGTCCGGGCCGGCGTCAGCCGACCACGGAACCCACGGTCACGCGCAGGCCCGGCCCCATGGTGGAGCTGAGGCTGACGCGCTTCAGATAGGTGCCCTTGGCGCCGCTGGGCTTGGCCTTGTTCAGGGCATCGACGAACGCCTTCACGTTTTCGCCGATGGCCTGCTCGGTGAAGCTGGCCTTGCCCACGCCGGCATGCACGATGCCCGCCTTTTCCACCCGGAACTCCACCTGGCCGGCCTTGGCGGCCTTCACGGCCTCGGCCACGTTGGGGGTCACGGTGCCCAGCTTGGGGTTGGGCATCAGGCCGCGGGGGCCCAGCACCCGGCCCAGGCGGCCGACGATGGCCATCATGTCCGGGGTGGCGATGCAGCGGTCGAAGTTGATCTCGCCGCCCTGGATGGCTTCCATCAGGTCCTCGGCACCCACCACGTCGGCCCCGGCGGCCTTGGCCTCCTCGGCCTTGGCATCCTTGGCGAACACGGCCACCCGCAGCGACTTGCCGGTACCATGGGGCAGCGACACGACGCCGCGCACCATCTGGTCGGCATGGCGCGGATCGACGCCCAGGTTGACGGAAACCTCCACGGTCTCGTCGAACTTGGCGGTGGCGCCGGCCTTGATGGCCTTCACGGCGTCGGCCAGTTCGTGCTCGGAGGCGGTGTCCAGGCCCTCGTAGACCTTGCGCAGACGCTTACCTTTTTTCGCCATCGCCCTACTCCTTCACCTCGATGCCCATGGACCGCGCGGAACCGGCGATCATCCGGCTGGCCGCGTCGATGTCATTGGCGTTCAGATCCACCATCTTGGTCTGCGCGATCTCACGGACCTGATCCATGGTCACGGACCCGACGGTGCCCTGGCCCGGGGTCTTCGAACCCTTGGGCAGGCCGGCCGCCTTCTTCAGGAAGAAGCTGGCCGGGGGCGTCTTGGTGACGAACGAGAACGTCCGGTCACCATAGGCGGTGATGACGACGGGGATGGGCATCCCCTGTTCCAGGTTCTGCGTCTGGGCGTTGAACGCCTTGCAGAATTCCATGATGTTCAGGCCCGCCTGGCCCAGGGCCGGGCCGATGGGCGGAGAGGGGTTGGCCTGCCCCGCCGGAACCTGCAGCTTGATATAGCCTGCGATCTTCTTTGCCATTGTCTTCCTCAGATCCTAACCGTTTCCGAGTGCGCGGTGCGGCCATGGCGGGCCTCCCGCGCGCCGCCGGGACCATCCCGGCGGAATTCCTTTACCGTGCGTCAGAGCTTTTCGACCTGCGCGTATTCCAGTTCCACGGGCGTGGAGCGCCCGAAGATGGACACCGCGACCTTGAGCCGGGCCCGTTCCTCGTCCACTTCCTCGACCATGCCGTTGAACGAGGTGAAGGGGCCGTCGCACACCCGCACCTGCTCGCCCACCTCGAAGGTGATCGACGGCTTGGGCCGGTCGATGCCTTCCTGCACCTGGTTCATGATGCGCTCGGCCTCGGCCTGGGTGATGGGCGTGGGCCGGTGGCCGCTGCCCAGGAAGCCGGTGACCTTGGGCGTGTTCTTGACCAGGTGCCAGGTCTCGTCGGTCATGTCCATCTGCACCAGGACGTAGCCGGGGAAGAACTTCCGCTCGGCGTTGACCCGGCTGCCGCGGCGCATTTCCACCACTTCCTCGACCGGCACCATCACCTTGGGGATCAGGTCGGTCATGCCGGCCTGTTCCGCCTGTTCCTCGATGGACTGGGCGACCTTCTTCTCGAATCCCGAATAGACGTGGATCACGTACCAACGCGCGGCCATGGGATCAGCCCCCCAGACCGAACAGCGTTTTCACGCCGAACGAGAGGATCTGGTCCACCACCAGGAAGAAGATGGCCGCGATGATGACCATCACGAAGACCATCACCGTGGAAACGGTGGTCTCCTTGCGGGTCGGCCAGGTCACCTTGCTGGCTTCCTGGCGGACTTCCTGGATGAACTGTGCCGGGTTGGGTTTCGCCATGGTCAGGTGTCTTATCGGTCCTCTAAGGGGCCCCGCCAAGGGCGGAACCCGGAAGCGTTTAAGCCGCGTGACCCGGCGTCGTCCACCGGCGCGGCTTGAAGAAGATGGCAGGGGCAGCAGGGATCGAACCCGCGACCTGCGGTTTTGGAGACCGCCGCTCTACCAGCTGAGCTATAC
>JAGREA010000502.1 GCA_020446745.1 Rhodobacterales bacterium
GCTGCGACACCCGGTTGACCTCGTGCAGGACCTCCTCGATGCGGCCGGTGACCGACCGCAGGTCCCCTTCCAGGGCGTCGATGCGCACGTTCAGGCGGGCCACGGCGGCGGGGTCCGCCGACAGGTTGGCGGCACCGGGCGTTTCACCGGACACCAGGGGCGCGGAATCGCCCGTGGCCACCTGCCGGCTGAGGGTGCGGATGTCCCGCTCCAGGCGCTCCAGGCGGTCCACCAGCGGCCCCAGGTCCGAGGACTGGGCGCGGGGCGCGCCCGGCGCGGCGGTCAGCAGGACCGCGGCGGCGGCGGCGGCGAGGGTCCAGCGGGTCATGGTGTCTCCCTTGGTCGTCTGCGGCCCATTTGGCGGCGGGGGCGGCGGGGTCCCTCCCCGCCCGTGCCGCTTCGGCAGTCTGCGCCGATTTCTGGGCAAAATTAGGGCGCTTGTCCAGTCCGGAACCCCGGCGGGACAAGCGCCCAAAATCCGTTCACGCGGATGGGCATGGCGACCGGTCCTGAAGCCGGTCCCAGGGCCGGCTTCCGGATCGGCGTCAGCTGCCGGCGCCGCCGGTCACGGCGGTCACGCCGCGGCGGTTCTGGGCCCAGGCGGATTCGTTGGAGCCCAGGGCCACGGGGCGCTCTTCACCGTACGAGATGGTGGTGACGCGGCCGGGGTTCACGCCCAGGGCCACCAGGTAGTCCTTCACCGAGTTGGCGCGGCGCTCGCCCAGGGCCAGGTTGTATTCCCGGGTGCCCCGTTCGTCGCAGTGGCCTTCGACGGTGACCGACACCGACGGGAACTTCTGCAGCCACGCGGCCTGCTTGGCCAGGGTGGCGCGGGCGTCGGCGCCCAGGCTGAACTTGTCGAAATCGAAGAACACGCGGTCGCCGACGTTGACGATCAGGTCTTCCTGGCTGCCGGGCACGGGGCCCATCTGCTTCATCGTGGAAGGCGCCGTCGAGGTGGTGGTGGAAGTCGCCGTGGCGCCGCCCGTATCTCCGGTGCCGCTGCCGGACGCGCTCTCGTCGGGCGCGGTCTCACAGGCGGCCAGCAGGGCCACCGCGGCGAAGATGGTCAGAAACTTGAAACGCATTGGAATACCCCCTTGGTCGGGACACGTTGAATCACTGGAGCCCTCAAGGCCCGCGCTTAGCTGACGACCCCGCCCGGAGTCCGCACCCTAGAGTGTTGTTGCTGAACGGAAAAGTCCAACCCCGTGAGTTGCTTATCGTCTAGTTGCACCTGACTATAGGTCCTGCCCCTCATTGAATCAAGGGGGACCAGGCGGGATCAGAGGCATCGATCGGGGTGATGATCTCCCGCTCGTTATGCCCTGTCAGATCAATGGAATAGAGCTTCGACGAGCCGCCGTTCCCCTGGTCGTCGCGGGGGGTCGTGCGGAAGTACATGAGCACCCGTCCGTTGGGCGACCAGGTGGGGGCTTCGATGTTGAAGTCCTCGGCCAGCAGGCGCTCGCCCGAGCCGTCGGGACGCATGACGCCGATGAAGAATCGGCCGCCCTGGATCTTGGTGAAGGCCACCAGGTCGCCGCGCGGCGACCATACGGGGGTGGCATAGCGCCCCTGGCCATAGCTGATGCGCTGCACCCCGCCGCCGTTGGCGTCCATGACGTAAAGCTGCTGCGACCCGCCGCGGTCCGAGTTGAAGACGATGCGCCGGGCATCGGGCGAATAGCTGGGCGAGGTGTCGATGGCCGAATGGTTGGTCAGCTTGCGCACCGCCCGGGTGCGCAGGTCCATGGTGTAGATTTCCGTGTTGCCGTCCTTGGCCATGGACATGATCACCTTCTTGCCGTCCGGCGAAAACCGGGGCGCGAAGGTCATGCCCGGAAAATTGCCCAGCAGTTCCTGGTGCCCGGTATCGATGTTGAAGATGTAAACCCGGGGCGTGTTGTTGTAGTAGGACAGGTAGGTGATTTCCTGCAGGGTCGGCGAGAACCGGGGGGTCAGCACCAGATAGCTGCCGTCGGTCAGGAACTTGTGGTTGGCGCCGTCCTGGTCCATCACCGCCAGGCGTTTCTTGCGCCGATCGGCCGGCCCGCTTTCGGCGATGTAGACCACGCGGGTGTCGAAATAGCCCGATTCGCCGGTGATCCGCTCGTACACCCGGTCGGCGATGATGTGGGCCAAGCGCCGCCAGCCCTCGGCCACCGAGCGGAAGGCCAGGGCCGTCATCTGCTCCTCGGCGAACACGTCCCACAGGCGGAACACCACGCGGATGCCGCCGTCGGCGGTGCGCGTCACCCGGCCCTGCACCAGGGCCTGGGCGTTGATCACCCGCCAGTCGCCGAACCGGGGCATGGTGTTCACGCTCAGGTCGCGCTGGATGAAGGCCTTGGAATCCACCGGCGCGAACAGGCCCGAGCGTTCCAGGTCGGCGGCGATCACCTGGGCGATGTCGCGGCCGATGGCCTGGTCCTGGGGCACGTCGGCGTTGAAGGTGGACACCGCGATGGGCATGGGCTCGACGGTGCCCCGCGTGATGTCGATCCGCAGCTCGGCGCGGGCCTGGTGGGCGGCACCCAGGGCCAGGGCCCAGGCCACGGCCAGCACGGCCCAGGCCTGGAGGCGGAAGGGTCGGATCCGGAGGGTCGTCGAAAGTGTCAGCATGATGGGCATGGCCTCTTTCAGAACATGTCCTTGGGATTAAACGTCAGCGTCATGGATTGCCAGAGCGCATATCGATCGCGCGGCAGCGGGAACGGATGGCAGCCGGGGTTCAGCACGGCGCGGAGCGCGCTTTCCGCCGCCGAGCGGAAGAACGGATCGCGCCCCAGGCGGCCCTGGTCGTTGATGGCCGCGCGGCTGGGCGTGCCGTCGGGGTTCATGGTCACCTTGATCTCGATGATCAGGCTTTCGGCGTCCTTGGCCCCGGCCGGCAGGTTCCAGCACTTCTGGATCTGCTGGCGCACGGCATCGATCTCGCTCATGGTCAGCGGCTTGGTGGCGTCATAGGGCTGGGGCCGGTCGGTCAGCACCTTGGCGATCTCGTCCTCGAACGAGGCGCTGTTCTTGGCCGGTTCGGCCGGGCGCTTGGGCGCCGGCCGGGTGGCGTCCAGGTCCTCCACCGTCTTCAGCACCGAGGCGAAGGCGTCCGGCGGCTTGGGCTTTTTCCGCGGCGCGATGTCGGCCAGCACCGACGGCGGCTTGGGCCGCTCCTCGGCCTTGGGCTCCGGTTTCGGTTCGGGCTTGGGTTCGGGCTTCGGTTCCGGTTTCGGTTCGGGCTTGGGCTCGGGTTTCGGTTCCGGCTTGGGCTCGGGCTTGGGTTCAGGCTTGGGTTCAGGCTTCGGTTCCGGCTTGGGCTCGGGTTCGATCTTGGGCCGCGGCTTGGGCACGTGCTTGGGTTCCGGCGGCGGCACCACGATGGGTTCCGGCTTCGGCAGCGCCGGCTTGGGGGGCTCGGGCTTGGGCGGCTCGGGCTTGGGCGGCGGCGGGGGCGGCGGCGCCGGCTTGGGCTCTTCCTTCTTCGGTTCGGGCTTCGGCCTGGCCGGCGGCGCGTTGGTCTCCTCGGCCACCGGCACCAGCTCGACGATGATGGGCGTTTCGTCGATGAACGGGTCGCGCTGCAGGGCCGGCCAGCCCACGTAGGCCAGCACGGCGATCAGGCCGTGCATCACCATGGAAATGACCAGGCCGTTGCGCATCTAGTTCGGCTTCTTCTCTTTCTTCGGCGCGTCGGTGCCGGGGGCGCGGGTGATCAGCGCCACCTTCTTGAACCCGGCGGCGTTGATGGTGGTCATCACCGCCATCACGCGGCCATAGGCGATGGCCTGGTCGCCGCGCACGAAGATGCGGACGTCCGGGTTGTTGCCGGTGATGGCCGTCAGGCGCGGCACCAGTTCCTCCAGGGTGATGGGGCTGTCCTGCAGGAAGATGGACCCGTCGGCCTTGATGGACACGGCCAGGGGCTCGTCCTGGCCCTTGATGGCCGGGCCGCCGGTGTCGGGCAGGTCCACCTGCACGCCCACGGTCAGCAGCGGCGCGGTGATCATGAAGATCACCAGCAGCACCAGCATGACGTCCACGAAGGGCGTCACGTTGATTTCCGACATGGGCCGGGTGCGGGCGCGGGCGCCGCCGCGGCGCCCGGCGCTGGGCGGCAGGACCATCTAGCCGTCCTCCTCCATCTGGCGCGACAGGATGGCCGTGAACTCGCCGGCGAAGGTCTCCAGGCGCCCGGCATAGCGGTCCAGGTCCTTCGACAGCTTGTTGTAGGCCAGCACCGCCGGGATGGCCGCCAGCAGGCCCAGGGCCGTGGCGAACAGGGCCTCGGCGATGCCGGGCGCCACCACGGCCAGGCTGGTGTTCTTGGTGGCGGCGATGGACTGGAAGCTGTTCATGATGCCCCACACGGTGCCGAACAGGCCGATGAAGGGCGCCGTGGAACCGGTGGAGGCCAGGAAGGTCATGTACCGTTCGGCCCGGTCCATTTCCCGGCTGACGGTGATCTGCATGACCCGTTCGATGCGCGACGCCAGGCCCACGCCACCGCCCTCGCCGCCCAGGCCGCGCGACTGGGCGCGGCGCCATTCGCGCATGGCGGCCACGAACACGGCCGACATGGGATCGCGCGGCTGGCTGCCGATGCGGTCGTACAGGTCCTCCAGCGAGCCGCCGGACCAGAAGTTGCTTTCGAATTCCTTGGCCCGGGCGTTCAGGCGGCGCATGCCGATGGTCTTTTCGAAGATGATCGCCCAGCACCAGACCGAGGCCAGCAACAGGGCGATGATCACCGCCTTGACGATGGGGTCGGCCTTCAGGAACAGGGCCCACACCGAAAAATCGTGGGCCGCGATGGAGCCCCCCAGGGCGGTTGCCTCGATGATGTTGTTTTCCATTTAGTCCCGGCCCCCGGCCAGTTGCTGTTCAGAAAGGATGTCCCGCAGGACCTTCGGTATGCGTGCCGGCCTTCCCCGCCGGTCGATGCAGGCCAGGCGCACGTCCATGACCACCAGGGCCTCGCCGTCCCGCGACACCACCTGGCGGACCTCCAGGGTGGCGCCGCCGGCCTTGGTCACCGTCACGTCCACCTCCAGCCGGTCCTCCAGCAGGGCCGGGCGGCGATAGTCGGCGGCGCAGTGGCGCACGGCGAAGGCCAGGCCCTGTTCCTTGGCCATGCGGGCATGCTGGTAGCCCAGGGCGCACAGCATGTCGGTGCGGGCCCGCTCGGCGAACTTCAGGTAGTTGGCGTAATAGACGATGCCGGCGGCGTCCGTGTCCTCGTAATAGACCCTGAGCGGCATGACGAAGCGGGCGCCGTCGAACCGGCCGATGGCGTCGCCTTCGGGCAGGGGCGTATCAGGCATCGTCGTCCTCCGCCGCCTGGATCAGGTCCATCTGCGCCCCCTCCCCTTGCGTTCCACGGGGCGGCTCCAGTCCCAGATGCCGATAGCCGCCGGCGGCCAGGGCCCGGCCGCGCGGCGTGCGCATCAGCAGCCCCTGCTGGATCAGGAACGGCTCGATGACCTCCTCGATGGTGTCGCGCTGTTCCGACAGGGCGGCGGCCAGGGTATCCACCCCCACGGGGCCGCCGCCGTAGTTGTCGGCGATGCAGCGCAGGTAGCGCCGGTCCATGGCATCCAGGCCGGCGGCGTCCACCTCCAGCCGGTTCAGGGCCCGGTTGGCGGCGTCCGTGTCGATGGGACCGCCGCCATCCACGGCGGCGAAGTCGCGCACCCGGCGCAGCAGGCGCCCGGCCACGCGGGGCGTGCCCCGGGCCCGCCGGGCGATCTCGACGGCGCCGTCGGCGGTCAGCTCCATTTCCAGGATGGCGGCGCCCCGGCGGACGATGCCTTCCAGCTCGTCCGGTTCGTAGAACACCATGCGCAGCGGAATGCCGAAACGGACGCGCAGCGGCATGGTGATCAGCCCAGAGCGGGTGGTGGCGCCGACCAGGGTGAAGGGCGGCAGGTCGATGCGGATCGAGCGCGCCGCCGGCCCCTCGCCGATGATCAGGTCGAGCTGGTAGTCCTCCATGGCCGGGTAGAGGATCTCCTCCACCACCGGGCTCAGGCGGTGGATCTCGTCGATGAACAGCACGTCGCGGGGCTGCAGGTTGGTCAGGATGGCCGCCAGGTCGCCGGGCCGGGCGATGACGGGGCCCGAGGTGGCGCGGAAGCCCACCCCCAGTTCCCGGGCGACGATCTGCGCCAGGGTGGTCTTGCCCAGGCCGGGGGGGCCGTAGAACAGCACGTGGTCCATGGCCTCGGCGCGGCCCCGGGCGGCCTCGATGAACACCCGCAGGTTCTCGCGCACCTGGCGCTGGCCCACGAAGTCGTCCAGGCGCGTGGGGCGCAGGCCGCGTTCGGGGCCGTCGCCGCCCTGGGCCTCGGGATCGACCAGGCGGCCGTCGGCGTCGGGCATGGCGTCCTCCATCAGCGGGCCTCCGCCGGGGCCAGCTCGGCCAGGCCGCCGCGGATCAGGGCCGCGGTGTCGGCCGCCTCACCCAGGCGGGCGGCGGCGCGGGACACGGCCGCCAGGGCCTCGGACGCCCCATAGCCCAGGTTGACC
>JAGREA010000503.1 GCA_020446745.1 Rhodobacterales bacterium
CCACCGGCCCCGTCCTGCGCCGCTTCCTGCCCGCTGCCCACACCCTTTCCCAGGGGGGCACCCCGACCATCGAGATCACGCCCGCGCGGCAGCAGGCCGCCGCCGACTACGCGCGCCTCGACACCCTGCGCGGCTGGATCGGCTTCGTCGGCGCCTTCGGCATCGTCCTGCTCGGCTTCGGCGTGTCCTACCGCAACGTCGCTGGCTCCACGCGGACCCGCCAGCCTGTCGAGCGCGTGCTGATGATCGTGCTGCTGATCGCCGCGGCGATCTCGATCCTGACCACGGTGGGCATCGTCTTCTCGGTGCTCTTCGAATCCCTGCGCTTCTTCCACAAGGTGCCGCTGCTCGACTTCCTGTTCGGCCTGCAGTGGAGCCCGCAGATCGCCATGCGCGAAGATCAGGTCGGCTCCTCCGGCGCCTTCGGCATCATCCCGCTGCTGGTCGGCACCGCGATGGTCACGGTCATCGCCATGCTGGTCGCCGGCCCCATCGGCCTGCTCTCGGCGGTCTATCTCGCCGAGTACGCCCATCCCCGCACCCGCGCCATCGCCAAGCCCATGCTGGAGATCCTCGCGGGCATCCCGACCGTGGTGTACGGCTTCTTCGCCGCCCTGGTCGTCGCCCCCTGGCTGCGCGACGCGGGCGCCACGATCGGCCTCGACGTCGCTTCCGAGAGCGCCATCGCCGCCGGCTTCGTCATGGGCATCATGATCATCCCCTTCGTCTCGTCGCTGACCGACGATGCGCTCGCCGCGGTGCCCAAGGCGCTGCGCGACGCCTCCTACGGCCTGGGCGCGACGCAGCAGGAGACCGTGACCCGTATCATCCTGCCCAGCGCCCTGCCGGGCATCGTCGCCGGCCTGCTGCTGGCGGTGAGCCGCGCCATCGGCGAGACCATGATCGTGGTCATGGCCGCGGGCCTGGCGGCCAACCTCACGGCCAACCCGCTGGAGGCGGTGACCACCGTCACCGTGCAGATCGTCACCCTGCTGGTGGGCGACCAGGAATTCGACAGCGCCAAGACCCTGGCGGCCTTCGCCCTGGGCCTGGTGCTGTTCTTCGTCACCCTGATCCTGAACGTGATCGCCCTACACGTGGTCAACAAGTTCCGTGAGCAATATGACTGACGCCGTGGCTACCGAACCCTCCCCCACCCTCGATTCCGCCAATGGCGGCCTGGACGACGGCACCCTCGCCAGCGCCCGGGTCGCGGCCGGACTGAGCAAGCGCTATGCCGCCGAGCGGCGCTTCCGCCTGTACGGCATCATCGCCGTGCTGTTCGCCCTGTCGTGCCTGACGCTGCTGTTCTCCACGATCATCGGCAACGGCTATTCGGCCTTCACCCAGACCATGGTGGCCCTGGACGTCAGCCTGTATCCGCAGGACATCGACCCCAACAACACCAAGGACAGCACCCAGGCCCTGGTCGACCGCATGAAGGCCAAGGGCGCCGCCCTGGACATGGACCTGCACAAGATCGACAACCGCCACGCCAAGGACGCCTTGGCCAAGGCGGACACGTCGACGGTGATCGAGCTGGCCACCGGGTCGCCCCTGGGGGTCGGCAGCCCCGAGCTGCTGGCCTGGATGAAGGACCACGCGATCCGCGAAAGTTCGGACGAGAAGGCCACCCGCGGGCTGCTGATCGAATACCTGGGCGAACAGGCCTCGGCCTATCGCCGCACCCTGCAGACGGCCAACTACCAGGCCCTGATCAACCAGTCGATCCTGGACCTGTTCCCCGAGGTGTCGGGCCGCCGCGACAAGCGGGCCGTGCGCAACATGGTCAGCCCCGGCGCCACCTTCCTGATCCGCAACATGGTGCTGGACGATCCGGGCCTGGTCGGCAAGCGGCTGACCGTCGAGGTCCCCATGTCCGACGACCTGGACATGCTGAACAAGGGCCACATCCGGGCCGACGTGGCGGAAAGCGACCGCCGGGTCTCCGACAAGGAGATCGACTGGTTCACCCGCCTGAAGGACCGCGGCATCGTCGAAAGCCAGTTCAACGTGGGCTTCTTCACCCACGGCGATTCCCGCGAACCGGAACTGGCCGGCATCCTGGGCGCCGTCATGGGCTCCATCTACACCATGATGGTCACCCTGGCGCTCAGCTTCCCGCTGGCCGTGGGCGCGGCCATCTACCTGGAAGAATTCGCGCCCAAGAACAAGTGGACCCAGCTGATCGAGGTGAACATCAACAACCTGGCGGCGGTGCCCTCCATCGTGTTCGGTCTGCTGGGCCTGGCGGTGTTCCTGAACGTGTTCGGCCTGCCGCGATCGGCCCCCGTGGTCGGCGGCATGGTGCTGGCCCTGATGACCCTGCCGACCATCATCATCGCCGCCCGGGCGGCCCTGAAGGCGGTGCCGCCGTCGATCCGCGAGGCCGCCTACGGCCTGGGCGCGTCGCCCCTGCAGGTGGTGTTCCACCACGTGCTGCCGCTGTCCATGCCGGGCATCCTGACGGGCACCATCATCGGCATGGCCCAGGCCCTGGGCGAAACGGCGCCGCTGCTGATGATCGGCATGGTCGCCTTCGTGGTCGACATTCCCGGCGGGCCCCTGGATCCGGCCACGGTGATGCCGGTGCAGATCTACCTGTGGGCGGACAGCCCGGAACGCGCGTTCGTCGAGCGCACCTCCGCGGCCATCATGGTCCTCCTCGGGTTCCTTGTGTTGATGAACGCCTTCGCGGTGGTTCTGAGAAAACGTTTCGAACGGCGCTGGTAGGACGTGAAACCATGAGCACTGTGCACACCCCGATGGCCGCGGACGCCCTGTCCGAAAGCCACCACCCCACGGCGCCGCAGCACCGCGAGGTGAAGTACGCGGCCCGCAAGGCCTGCGTGTTCTACGGCGAAAAGCAGGCGCTTTTCGACGTGGACCTGGACATCCCGCTGAAGGAAGTGACGGCGCTGATCGGCCCGTCCGGCTGCGGCAAGTCCACGTTCCTGCGCTGCCTGAACCGCATGAACGACACCATCCCCATCTGCCGCGTCACCGGCGACATCAAGCTGGACGGCACGGACATCTATTCCAAGGCCATCGACGTGGTGCACCTGCGCGCCCGGGTGGGCATGGTGTTCCAGAAGCCCAACCCGTTCCCCAAGTCGATCTTCGACAACATCGCCTATGGCCCGCGCATCCACGGCATCGCCCGCGACAAGACCCACCTGGACGAGATCGTGCAGACCAGCCTGGAAAAGGCCGGCCTGTGGGCCGAGGTGAAGGACCGCCTGGCCGAGCCCGGCACGGGCCTGTCGGGCGGCCAGCAGCAGCGCCTGTGCATCGCCCGCTGCGTGGCCGTGCAGCCCGAGGTGATCCTGATGGACGAGCCCTGCTCGGCCCTGGACCCCATCGCCACGGCCAAGATCGAGGAACTGATCGACGAGCTGCGCGAGAACTACACCATCGTGATCGTCACCCACTCCATGCAGCAGGCGGCCCGCGTGTCGCAGCGCACGGCGTTCTTCCACCTGGGCGAACTGGTGGAATGCGGCGACACCGAACAGGTCTTCACCAACCCCCAGGACGACCGCACCCAGGGGTACATCACCGGCCGCTTCGGCTGATCCGGCGCACCAAGGAAACGACACCATGAGCCAGGAACATATCGTCAAGTCCTTCGACGAGGACCTGAACCGGCTGGACAACATCATCGCCGAGATGGGCGGCCTGGCCGAGGTCCAGCTGTCCGACTGCATCGACGCGCTGGTCCGCCGCGACGCCGAAAAGGCCGCCCGCACGGTCGCCAACGACGACCGCATCGACGCCCTGGAGCACGAGGTGGACCGCCTGACCGTGCAGATGCTGGCCCTGCGCCAGCCCATGGCCTCGGACCTGCGGGTGGTCATCTGCGCGCTGCGCACCTCCAGCATCATCGAGCGCATCGGCGACTACGCCAAGAACATCGCCAAGCGGGTGGATGCGGTGTCGCAGTCGGCGCCCCTCACCTCGCTGTCGTCGGTGGCCCGCATGGGCTTCATGGTCCAGGAGATGATGAAGAACGTCCTGGACGCCTACCTGACGCGCGACGACGCCAAGGCCGAGCAGGTGCGCCAGGCCGACGAGGAGGTGGACGCGCTCCACACCAGCCTGTTCCGCGAACTCCTGACCTACATGATGGAGGACCCGCGCAACATTTCCGCCTGCACCCACCTGCTGTTCATCGCCAAGAACATCGAGCGCATGGGCGACCATGCCACCAACATTGCCGAGAACGTGCAGTTTCTCGTGTCCGGCGCCGTGCCGGGCGACGAACGCCCCAAGAGCGACTCCTCCAGTTACACCGTGGTCGCGCCCGAGGGCGATGCCAAGGAGTAGCGTACCGTGAAGCCCTTGATCCTGATTGTCGAGGACGATCCGGCCCTGGTCGAATTGCTGACCTACAACCTGGAAACCGCCGGATTCGCCACCGTGGTGGCCACCGACGGCGAAACCGGCGTGCTGATCGCCGACGAGGAAAAGCCGGACCTCATCCTGCTGGACTGGATGCTGCCCAACCTGTCGGGCATCGACGTGTGCCGGCGCATCCGCAAGAAGCCCGAAGGCCGGGCCGTGCCCATCATCATGCTCACCGCCCGCGGCGAGGAGAGCGACCGGGTGCACGGCCTGGACAGCGGCGCCGACGACTACGTCATCAAGCCCTTCTCGCCCGGCGAACTGATCGCCCGGGTGCGCGCCGCCCTGCGCCGCGCCAGCCCCGAGCTGACCGAGGAGATGCTGACCTACGCCGGCCTGTCCATGGACCTGGCGGCCCACCGGGTGACCCGCAACGGCCGCGCCGTGAAGCTGGGCCCCACCGAGTTCCGCCTGCTGCGCGTGTTCATGGAGCGCCCGGGCCGGGTGTTTTCCCGCGAACAGCTGCTGGACCGGGCCTGGGGCCGCGACGTGTACGTGGAGATCCGCACCGTGGACGTGCACATCCGCCGCCTGCGCAAGGCCCTGAACGCGCCCGACGAGCCGGACCTGATCCGCACCGTGCGTTCGGCCGGCTACGCCCTGGATTCGGCGGTGGCCTAGGGCGCACGCCTTCACTCCCCTCCCCGCCGTTACTCACCGCCGTCATTCCCGCCGTTACTCCCCCCGCCTTCACGGGGGCGACGGATCGGTCGGTGGGGGTGGGGGTGCCCCCCCCCGAACGCCGTCAACACCCCCTCTCCCCCGCAAAAAAATGATGTATAACAGCGGTCAAGGCGCCCGCCGCGCCGCCGACCGTTAAGACAACCTTCAACCAATCCCGCCATCCTGGGGCCAAAGGAATGTCGGCCTAGTCGCACCATGAAACGCCTGACCCCCAGCCGCGTCCTCATGTGGCTGCGCAAGATCGTGCGCAACGACCAGTTGATCCTGTCGGTCCTGGCGCTGGTCGTTGGCGCCCTGGGCGGCGCCGGCGTGATCCTGTTCCGCGAGGGCATGGACCTGGTGCGCATGGTGGCCTATGGCGACACCAACCAGCCCTTCCACCTGTACCTGAAAACCCTGCCCTGGTGGTGGCTGCTGCTCATGCCCGCCCTGGGCGGCCTGGCCGTGGGCCTGTTCCTGGACCGGGTCATGCCCGGCGGCCGGCCCCAAGGCGTGGCCGACGTGATGGAGGCCAGCGCGCTGCGCGGCGGGCGGCTGAGCGGCCGGGCCGGGTTCGGCGCCGCCGTGGCCAGCGCCGCGTCGTTGGGCTTCGGCGCCTCGGTGGGCCGGGAAGGCCCGGCCGTGCACCTGTGCGCCACCATCGGCGCCTGGATCGCCGGGCGCCTGCACCTGACGCGGTCGCTGTCACGCACCCTGGTGGGCTGCGGCGCCGCGGCGGCCGTGGCCGGGTCGTTCAACGCCCCCATCGCCGGCGCCCTGTTCGCCAACGAGGTGGTGGTGGGCCACTACGCCCTGTCGTCCTTCGCCCCCATCGTCATCGCCAGCGTCACCGGCACGGTGATCACCCGGGGCTATTTCGGCGACTTTCCGTCGTTCCAGTTGTTCGAGCACCACATCACCTCGGTGCTGGAATTCCCCGCCTTCATCGGCGTCGGCATCCTGTGCGGGCTGGCGGCCATCCTGCTGGTGCGCGGCACGGCGCGGGTCCAGGGCCTGATGAACCACGTGCCGGGGCCCGGCTGGATCCGCCCCGGGGTGGCCGGCCTGGGCGTGGGGTTCATCGCCATCTGGTTCCCCGAGGTTTTGGGCGACGGCTATTCCGTCACCAACGCGACCCTGCACGGGTTCATGCCCCTGACCCTGATGCTGGTCCTGGTGGCGGCCAAGATGGTGGCCACCATGCTCAGCCTGGGCGGCGGCTTCGCCGGCGGGGTGTTCAGTCCGTCGCTGGTCATCGGCGCCCTGCTGGGCGGCGCCGTGGGCAACCTGGCGGCCTGGGTGCTGCCCGAAATGGCGTCGGTGACGGCGGCCTATTCCCTGGTCGGCATGGGCGCCGTGGCGGCGGCCACCCTGGGCGCCCCCATCTCCACCACCCTGATCGTGTTCGAGCTGACCGGCGACTACGCCCTGACCATGGCGGTGATGGTGGCCGTGGTGGTGGCCTCGGTGCTGACCCAGCAGATCCTGGGCCATTCCTTCTTCACCCAGCAGCTGGAGCTGCGCGGCGTGGACCTGCACCGGGGCTTCGAGGCGGCCCTGCTGCGGGCCAACACGGTGCGCAAGGTGATGTCCGGCGAGGCCCCCGTGGTGGCGCCCGAAACCAGCCTGCCCAGCCTGCGCGACCAGTTGCAGTCCACCCCCATCGGCGAGCTGTTCGTGGTCGGCGCCGACGGCCGCCTGCTGGGCACCATCACCCTGGCCGACCTGAGCGACGCCGCCTTCGACCACGGGGTGGACGACCTGGTGCGGGCCATCGACGTGGCCCGCCTGCACCCGCCGCGCCTGTGCCTGGACGACCACCTGGAGCGGGCGCTGAACATCATGCGCGACAGCCACGAGGAACACATCGCCGTGGTGGCCGACCACAAGACCGAACGGTTCATCGGCTGCGTGCACGAACGCGACGTGATGGCCGCCTACAACCGGGCCCTGGTGCTGGCCCGGCGCGAGGAACACCAGTAGCGGCGCGGGCCAGGGGGCGGGCCAGGGCCCGGTCAGAAGTCGGCGTCGAACTTCAGCTTCAGCCAGCCGTGGC
>JAGREA010000504.1 GCA_020446745.1 Rhodobacterales bacterium
CTGGTCATGGACTGCGACACCACCGGCATCGAGCCCGACTTCGCCCTGGTGAAGTTCAAGAAGCTGGCCGGCGGCGGCTACTTCAAGATCATCAACCGCATGGTGCCCACGGCCCTGGCCAAGCTGGGCTACGGCACCGACCAGATCGAGGACATGGTGCGCCACGCCGTGGGCCACGGCACCCTGCTGGGGGCGCCGGGCGTGAACCACGACGCCCTGCGCGCCAAGGGCTTCACCGAAGAGGCCCTGGAGGCCGTGGAACAGGCCCTGGGCGACGCCTTCGACATCAAGTTCGTGTTCAACAAGTGGACCCTGGGCGAGGCCTTCTGCACCCAGGACCTGGGCCTGGACCCGGCGCAGCTTGACGACGTGTCGTTCGACCTGCTGGCCACCCTGGGCTTCACCCCGGCCGAGGTCGAGGCCGCCAACACCCACGTGTGCGGGGCCATGACCCTGGAAGGCGCGCCGCACCTGAAGGACGAGCACCTGCCGGTGTTCGAATGCGCCTCGCCCTGCGGCCGCACGGGCACCCGGTGCCTCAGCGCCGAAAGCCACATCCGCATGATGGCGGCGGCCCAGCCGTTCATCTCGGGCGCCATCTCGAAGACCATCAACATGATCAACGCCGTGGGCGTGGAGGACTGCAAGAACGCCTACATGCTGTCGTGGCAGCTGGGCCTGAAGGCCAATGCACTGTACCGCGACGGTTCCAAGCTGTCCCAGCCCCTGCAGGCGCAGCTGCTGGACGGCGTGGACGACGCCGAGGACGAGGCCGCCGAGCTGGCCGCCCAGCCGACCCCCAAGAAGGCCGAGATCGTGGCCGAGCGGATCATCGAGCGGATCGTCCACCGGGCCCAGCGCCGGCGCCCGCCGAACCGCCGCAAGGGCTATACCCAGAAGGCGGTGGTGGGCGGACACAAGGTGTACCTGCGCACCGGCGAGTACGAGGACGGCTACCTGTCGGAGATCTTCATCGACATGCACAAGGAAGGCGCCGCCTTCCGCAGCCTGATGAACAACTTCGCCATCGCCGTGTCCATCGGCCTGCAGTACGGCGTGCCCCTGGACGAGTACGTGGAAAGCTTCACCTTCACCCGGTTCGACCCGTCGGGCCTGGTGGAAGGCAACGACACCATCAAGATGGCCACGTCGATCCTGGACTACATCTTCCGCGAACTGGCCGTCAGCTACCTGGGCCGCAACGACCTGGCCCACGTGGAGCCCGCCGACCTGATGCCCGACAGCATCGGCCGCGGCAGCAGCGAAGGCGACCTGCCGGCCGAGCAGGAGGCCGGGGTGCTGGAAGAGGTGGTGGAGAAGATCGCCAGCCAGGGCTACATGCGCTCGCGGTTCCGGGTCATCCGGGGTGCCAAGGCCAACGGCCGCGCGGCCGCGGCGGAAGCCTCGGTGACCACCACCGAAACCACCGCCACGGGTACCGATGGCGGCCTGGCCACCCAGACCGTGGTGCACGAGGAAATGTCCGCCATGTCCGTGGACGTGGCGGTGATGGACCGCGCCGACGAGAAGCTGGACCGCATGCGCGAGGCCCGCATGAAGGGCTACGAGGGCGATCCCTGCGGCGAATGCGGCAACTTCACCCTGGTGCGCAACGGCACCTGCATGAAGTGCGTCACCTGCGGCAGCACCAGCGGCTGTTCCTGACGCCTTTCCAACCGGGGTTTCTCCCTGGGACCACTTGGGCGCCTCCGGATATCCCCGGGGGCGCCCGTTTTCTTTGCGGGCCCCGGGACGGGATCAATTTCACGCGGCCAACCCGTTGTGTTGCATAGCCTTTTTTCCTAGACTGAGGGAACATCCTACCGCGCCGGTACCGGTGGTGCAGGTCTCGCGCGCCAGAATCGCATCGGGGACAAAGGCTTCGGGACATCTGGAATGGCACGCAAGAGCAAGCTGAACTTCTTCCTGGTCGATGACGACCCGGACATGGTGGCCCTGATGACCGACCTGCTGGTCAAGGCCGGCCACACGGTCACCACCACCGATTCCACGGCCGTGGCCCTGCCCCGCATCCTGGATGCCCGGCCCGACTGCGTGATGATCGACCTGATGATGCCGGGCATGGACGGCCTGGAACTGTGCCGCGAGCTGCGGGCCAAGCGCGACCTGCAGTCGGCCAAGTTCATCGTCATCTCGGCCAAGCCCTATGAGTTCGACCGCAAGCGGGCCTACGACGTGGGCGCCGACGGCTACATCACCAAGCCCCTGAACGCCGACACCTTCATCCAGCAGGTCCAGCGGGTGCTGGAGGACCGGGTGGAGCTGACCTTCTGGGGCGTGCGCGGCACCCTGCCCGTGCCGGGGCCGCGCAGCGTGCGCTATGGCGGCAACACGTCGTGCGTCACCCTGGAATTCTCCAAGGGCCAGTTCTTCATCTTCGACGCCGGCACGGGCATCAAGGCCCTGTCGGACCACCTGATGCGCGAGAACCGGGCCCGCATGGAGGCCAAGATCTTCATCTCCCACCCCCACTGGGACCACATCAACGCCCTGCCCTTCTTCGTGCCCCTGTTCGTGCAGGGCAACGAGTTCGAGATTCTGGGCGCGTCCCACGGCGACTTCACCATGCGCGAGATGATCTCGGCGCAGATGGAGGGCGTGTACTTCCCCATCCGCCTGAAGCAGTTCGGGGCGCGGGTCTACTTCCGCGACCTGCAGGAGGAGGAGTTCGAGATCGACGGCGTGACGGTGCGCACCAAGCTGCTGAACCATCCGGGCAAGTGCCTGGGCTACCGGGTGGAATACAAGGGCCGGTCCATCTGCTACGTCACCGACAACGAGCTGGACCTGGAATCCAGCCACTTCTTCAACCCGTTCTACTTCAAGCGCCTGACCCGCTTCGTCGAGGGCGCCGACGTGCTGATCACCGACTGCACCTACACCGACGCGGAATACAGGAACCGCATCGGCTGGGGCCATTCCTGCGTGTCGCGGGTGGTGGACCTGGCCCACCAGGGCAAGGTGAAGACGCTGTACCTGTTCCACCACGACCCGGACCAGGACGACGCCGCCATCGAGGAAAAGCTGAAGGCCGCCCAGGGCGAGCTGCGGCGCCTGAAGTCCTCCACCAAGGTCGAGGCGCCGAAGGAACGGCAGACGGTGAAGGTGTAGGTGTAAGGGGCCGTCACGCGGAACCAACCCTTCGAGGCTCGCTGCGCTCGCACCTCAGGGTGAAGTCGGATTTTGGCAACACACACCGCCCTCGTGCTGAGGAGGCCCGCAGGGCCGTCTCGAAGCACCTTCGCCGCCGTCAGACCCCCACCGTCACCTTGCCGAAGTGGGCGCCGCTTTTCAGGTGGTCGAAGGCCGCCTTCACGTCGTCGAAGCCGAACGTGCGGTCCACCACCGGGTGCAGGCCGCCCTGGGCCAGGGCCCGGGCCATGGCGTCGAAGCCGTCGCGCGACCCCACGGTGATGCCCTGCACCCGCACCTGGCGCATCAGGATCTTCTGCAGCGTCACCTCGGCCTTGCCGCCGGACAGCACGCCGATCAGGCTGACCGTGCCGCCCACCCGCACGGCGTTCAGGGCCCGGTCCAGGGTGCCGGCGCCGCCCACCTCGACCACGTGGTCGATGCCCTCGCCGCCGGTCAGCGTCTTGGCCGTGCGGTCCCACTCGGGATCGGTGCGGTAGTTGATGGTTTCGTCGGCGCCCAGGGCGCGGGCGCGCTCAAGCTTCTCGTCGCTGGACGAGGTGACGATCACCCGCGCCCCGGTCAGCTTGGCGAACTGCAACGCGAACAGGGCCACCCCGCCGGTGCCCTGGACCAGCACGGTCTGGCCCGGCGCCACCCGGCCCTCGGTGACGATGGCGCTCCAGGCCGTCAGCCCGGCGCAGGGCAGGCAGGCGGCCTCGGCGTCGCTCAGGTGATCGGGCACCTTGGCCACCCCGTCGGCCGACAGCACCCGGCGTTCGGCCAGCACCCCGTTCAGGGGCCCGCCCAGGGTGCCGCGGAACAGGTCGTGGGGCGGCGCCCCGGCCAGCCAATTCTGGAAGAACAGGGGGCACACCCGGTCGCCCACCGCCACGCGGGAAACGCCCGGGCCCACGGCCTCGACCACCCCCACCCCGTCGGACAGCGGAATCAGCGGCGCCTTCAGGGACGGGCCATAGCCCCCGGTGACGATCACCAGGTCGCGGAAATTCAGGGACATGGCCGTCATGGCCACGGCCACCTGGCCCGGTCCCGGCTCGATGGCCGGCCGGTCCACCAGCTCCAGGTTGTCCAGCCCGAAGGCCCGTTCCAGACTCCAAACGCGCATGGTTCCATTCCCCCCCTGGTTCCGGCTTCCCCGCGCCCCGGCGGGCGCCTATGCTCGCCGTCACGGTCGCCACAACAATCCTCGGGGAGACGGCGTTGCAAGACAAGTCCGGCGCGGATTTTCTGCCCCCCGAGGCCATCGCCGCCGTGCAGCGGGACAACTGGGCCCGCCAGCGCCGCGGCCTGAAGGCCCGCTCGCCCTTCCTGTCGGCCCTGTGGGGCGGCCGCGACGCGCCGCCGCGCCTGGAGGACCTGCCCGACCTGCCGTTCTGCGACAAGGCCCTGCTGCGCCAGTCGCAGGCGGACCATCCGCCCTTCGGCGCCTACCTGGGCACGGGCCGGTCCATGGTGTCGCGCCTGCACCGCACGTCCGGCACCACGGGCCAGGCCATGAACCTGGCCCTCAGCGCCGCCGACGCCGCCCTGACGGCCCAGGTGGGCGGGCGCGCCCAGGCGGCGGCCGGCCTGGGCCCCGGCCACCTGGTGGCCCACTGCCTGAACTACCAGATGTGGATGGGCGGCCTGACCGATCACATGACGCTGGAGGCCACGGGCGCCACCGTGGTGCCCTTCGGCGTGGGCGCCACCGACCTGCTGGTGCGCACCATCCAGGAGCTGGGGGTGACGGCCCTGTCCTGCACGCCCTCCTACCCGGCGGTGCTGGAGCGGGTGATCGCCGAGCGCTTCCCCGGCCTGAAGCCCCGCGACCTGGGCCTGAAGCTGGGCCTGTTCGGCGGCGAGGCGGGGCTGGACGACCCGGCCTTCCGGGCCCGCCTGGAGGACACCTGGGGCTTCGCCGTGCGCAACGCCAACTACGGCGTCACCGACGTGATGTGCAACTTCGCCGGCCAGTGCGACCAACAGACGGACCTGCACTTCGTCGGCGCCGACGTGCTGTACCCGGAACTGATCGATCCCGACACCGCCGAATCCCGCCCCTGGGCCGAGGGCACCACGGGCGAACTGGTGCTGACCCACCTGAAGAAGGACTGCCAGCCCCTGGTGCGCTTCCGCACCGGCGACATCATCACCCTGACCGCCCTGGGCCCCTGCGCCTGCGGCCGCACGGCGCCGCGCCTGCGGGTGGTGGGGCGGGCCGACGACATGGTCACCGTGCGCGGCCTGAACGTGTTCCCCACGGCCGTGGCGGCGGTGCTGACGGCGCTGCCCGAGCTGTCGGGCGAATACCGCATCGTCCTGCCCGACCACCCGCCCTATGACCTGCTGCCGTTGCAGGCCGAACTGGCGGCGGGCCGTGAGCCCGCGCCGGCCCTGGCCCGGGCCATCGAGGAAAGCATCAAGACCCACCTGCGCGTCACGGCGCGGGTCACCCTGCTGCCCCACGGCGCCCTGCCCCGCACCGAGGGCAAGACCCGCCGCGTGGTCAAGGAATCGGAGGTTTCATGAGCACCGTCCTGTCCTCGGTGTCGGACGGCGTCCGCACCCTGACCCTGAACCGGCCCGAGCGCCTGAACGCCATCACCGACCAG
>JAGREA010000505.1 GCA_020446745.1 Rhodobacterales bacterium
AGTGGTACCAGTGGTTCGTGCCGGCACCCATGAGGATCATCCCGCGACCCTTGGTGTCGATCGCGTTCTGCGCCCACTCGCGCGCCAAGCGGGTGATCTGCTCCTCCGGGACGCCGGTGATCGCCCTGATGCAGGACCAGGTGGCGGCCCTGACCCAGATGGGCGTGGCCGCGGCGGCGGTGAATTCGGCCATTCCGCCCCACGAGGCGCGGGAGACGGAACGGCGCCTGCGGGCCGGCGAGCTGGACCTGGTCTACGTGGCCCCGGAACGCCTGCTGACCGAACCCTTCCTGTACCAGCTGGACCACGCCCGGGTGGCCCTGTTCGCCATCGACGAGGCCCATTGCGTCAGCCAGTGGGGCCACGACTTCCGGCCCGAATATCGGGGCCTGGCGGTGCTGGCCGAACGCTTCCCCGGGGTGCCGCGCCTGGCCCTGACGGCCACCGCCGACGGCCCCACGCGGGACGACATCCTGGCCCACCTGGACCTGCAGGCCGGGCGGGTCTTCGCCTCGGGCTTCGACCGCCCCAACATCCAGTACCGGGTGGCGCCCAAGGAAAACCCCAAGGTGCAGATCAAGCGCCTTTTGGACCGCCACCACGGGGCGGCGGGCATCGTCTATTGCGGCACCCGGGCGCGGGTCGACGACTGGGCCCGCTGGCTCAACGACCAGGGGGTGCCGGCCCTGCCCTACCACGCCGGCCTGGACGCCGAGACCCGCGCCGCCAACCAGCGCCGGTTCCTGCGCGAGGACGGGGTGGTCATGGTCGCCACCGTGGCCTTCGGCATGGGCATCGACAAGCCCGACGTGCGCTTCGTCGCCCACCTGGACCTGCCCAAGAGCCTGGAAGCCTACTACCAGGAAACGGGCCGGGCCGGGCGCGACGGCCTGCCGGCCGAGGCCTGGATGGTGTGGGGCGTGCAGGACGTGGGCCGCCTGCGCCAGTTCATCATCGCCTCGGAGGCGGCGGAGGAGCAGAAGCGGGTCGAGCGGTCCAAGCTGGACGCCCTGCTGGGCTATTGCGAAACGGCCGGCTGCCGGCGCCAGGTGCTGCTGTCCTACTTCGGCGACCACTGCGAGCCCTGCGGCAACTGCGACACCTGCCTGGCCCCGCCGGAAACCTTCGACGGCACCCAGGCGGTGCAGAAGGCCCTGTCGGCCGTCTACCGCACGGGGCAGATGTTCGGCCAGGGCCACATCGTCGACGTGCTGACCGGCGCCGACACGGAACGGATCCGCAAGTTCGCCCACGACCGCCTGCCCACCTATGGCGTCGGCGGCGAGTTCTCGAAGACCGAATGGCGCGGCATCCTGCGCCAGATCATCGCGCTCGGCCTGCTGGAGGTGGACGTGGCCGGCCACGGCGGCCTGCACCTGGGGCCCGACTGCCGCCCGGTGCTGCGCGGCGAGCGCACCATCGAGCTGCGCCGCCCGCCCCAGGGCCGGGCGGCGGCCACGGCGCGGCGGGGATCATCGTCCGACGGGCTGCTGGAGGATCCGGCCGACAGGGCCCTGTTCGAGCGCCTGCGGGCGCTGCGCATGGACCTGGCCAAGGCCCAGGGGGTGCCGCCCTACGTGGTGTTCGGCGACCGCACCCTGGTGGAGATGGCCCGCGAACGGCCCCGGGACCTGAACGACCTGGCCGGCCTGTACGGCGTCGGCGCGGCCAAGCTGGACCGCTATGGCGCCGATTTCCTGGCCGTCATCGCCACGGAGGGAGAGGCACCATGAAGAAGCGCACGGGCGACCCCTGGATGCCGGCCGACGCCTACGGCCGCTCCCTGAAGGGCCTGAGCCTCAACCTGCTGGTGCGCGACATGGCCGCGGCCCTGCCGTTCCACGAAAAGGTGCTGGGGGCCACGGTGGTCTACGCGGACCCGGATTTCGCCGTGCTGCGCCATGGCGAGGCGGAATGGATGCTGCACGCCGACCATACGTACCTGGACCATCCCCTGTCGGGCAGCCTGTCGGCCGACCTGCACCGGGGCATCGGCGCCGAACTGCGCCTGCACGGCCGCGACCCGGACGCGGCGGAAGCGGCGGCGCGGGAACTGGGGGCCATCGTCCTGGCCGGGGCCATGGACAAGGTTCACGGCCTGCGGGAAGTCGTCATCATCGACCCCGACGGCTACGTCTGGGTGCCCGACGCGCCCATCCCGCCGGAAGGCCCGTCCGGTTCATAGTCCAGCAGGTCCCCGGGCGTGCAGTCCAGGTGCTGGCAGATGGCCGCCAGGGTGGCGAAGCGCACGCCCCGCACCTTGCCCGATTTCAGCAGCGACAGGTTGGCTTCCGTGATGCCCACGGCCTTGGCCAGGTCGCGCGACGTGACCTTGCGCCGGGCCAGCATGACATCCAGGCGGACGACGATGGGCATCAGACGATCAGGGCGCTGTCTTCCTGCAGGCGGCGGCCTTCCTCCATCACCCAGGCGATGACCAGGATCAGCCCGCCGATCAGGGCCAGCATCACGTCCTTGCCGTCCACGGAAATCTCCAGCACCCGCTGGCCCTCGGGCTTGGTCAGGGTCAGGCCCACGCTCACCAGGCCGCCGGCCAGGGGCTGCACCACCCCCAGGGCCAGCAGGGCCTGGCCGAAGTGGCGCAGGCAGCGGCTGTTCTCGGCCTCGAAGATGCGGTTGCGGGCGTACAGGCGGAACAGGCGGCGCAGGCGCACCAGGGCGAACACCATCAGCCCCAGGGGGATCGCCGCCCCCAGGCCGGCCACGGCCAGGGATGCCGGCGGCATGGGGTGGGGCAGGGGGGCCCAGCGGTCGAACGGCGGCTGGCCCGGGGCCCAGGCGTCGAAGGTCAGCCAGAAGCCCAGGGCCAGGGGCGGCAGGGCCACCGCCAGCAGGGTGCAGATCCCCTGCAGGAGCCAACTCACCCGGCGGATGCGGTCCCGTGCGGCCATGGTGTCCTCCCTGTTCGTGGGCCTGTTCCGTGGGAGAACCAGTCTGGGCCGTTCATTATTGTTTTACAATAAATATTTTCCGTTTCGCGATGTATCAATCCACGGTTAGCCCCCGGGCGGCGTGCCAGTCGGCGATGGATTGGTCCGGGTATGCGTCGAAGTGGACCTCCGTCGGGCCTTCCGGCGGCACGGGCACCCAGTTGGCCTTGGATCCCAGCATGATGTGGGCCCGCTCCGGGGCCGGGGGCAGGGGCGTGTCGATGGCCGAGGCGAAGGGGTGCACCTGTTCGGGCCAGCGGGGGTCGAACAGCCACAGCGCGCTGCCGCAGGTGCCGCAGAAATGGCGCCGGGCCGGGCTGGTGGAGCCGTCGGGCAGGCGCACCTGGTAGACGGTCAGGGCCTCCTCGCCGGTCACCTCCAGGCTGTCGGCCCGGGCCATCAGGTTGATGGCGAAGCCGCCGCCCCCGGCCGTCTTGCGGCAGATGGAACAGTGGCAGCGCATGTAGGGCACCGGCGTGGCCGACCGGCAGCGGAAATGCACGGCGCCGCAGTGGCAGGATCCTTCCAGAATCATGACGGGTCTCCGTTGTCGTTGCCGCGACCGATGGTCCGGTGTATGCCCGGCCTCGGACGCCCCCTGTTTGGGGACGACGCCATCGGTACGGATGAACGGGAACAGTCTATGAAATCGGCATGAGTGGCGACAGCGGGATGACGATCGACCGTGCCCTGCCGCCGGGCAGCCTGCGGGCGCACGTGGCCGAGCTGCTGCGCCTGGCGACGCCGGTCATGGTGTCGCGCACCGGGTTCATGATGCTGGTGCTGGTGGATACCCTGATGGTGGGCCACTACGGGTCCGAGGACCTGGCCCACCTGGGCCTGGGCACGGCCCTGGTGGGGCCGCTGCTGCTCATACCCCTGGGCCTGCTCATGGGCACGGTGGTGCTGGCCGCCGCGGCGAAGGAGGGCGGCAAGCCGGTGGAGGCCGGCCTGGCCTGGCGCCGGTCGCTGCCCCAGGCCCTGGCCCTGGGCCTGCTGGGCACCGCCATCTGCGCCCTGGGCGAACCCCTGCTGCGGCTGTCCGGCCAGGCGCCGGACCTGGCCGCCGCCGGCGGCGCGGTGATGGCCATCATCGGCCCGGGGCTGCCCTTCGTGCTGCTGTTCATCACCACCGCGTTCTTCCTGGAAGGCATCCGCCGGCCCGGCGTGGTGGCGGGCATCATGGTGGCCGGCAACCTGCTGAACCTGGGCCTGAACTGGGTGCTGGTGTACGGCCACATGGGGCTGCCGGCCCTGGGGGCCGAGGGCTCGGCCTGGGCCACCACCCTGGTGCGGGCGGCCCTGGCCGTGATGGCCGTGGGCTATGTGCTGACCATGCCCGACCGCCGGGAATACGGCCTGGACCTGCGCCCGCGCGACCTGCTGCGCTATCCCGGCCCGTGGCGCGACGGGGCCCGCCAGCGGCGCATCGGCTATGCCGCCGGCGTGGGCCTGGGGGTCGAGGTGGTGGCCTTCGCCACCCTGAACCTGTTCGCCGGCTGGCTGGGCGCCCTGCCCCTGGCCGCGTTTTCCATCGTCATGAACCTGATGACCGTGGTGTTCATGATCGCCGTCGGCCTGGGAGTGGCCACGGCGGTGCGGGTGGGCGGCGCCCACGGCCGCGGCGATACGGCCGGCGTGGCCCTGGCCGGGTGGACGGGGCTGGCCGTGAACAGCGTGCTGATGGCCGCCTGCGGCGTGGCCTTCGGCGTGGCCCCGGGCATCCTGTCGTCCATCTACACGGCCGACCCGGCGCTGGTGGCGGTGGCCGCCCCGGCCGTGGCCTTCGCCGGCTGGATCCTGGTGGCCGACGGCGGCCAGGGCCTGCTGGCCAACGCCCTGCGCGGGCGCCTGGAAACCTGGGTGCCCACGGCCATCCAGGCGGTCAGCTACCTGGCCGTCATGGTGCCCCTGTGCTGGGCCCTGGCCCTGTTCCTGGACCGCGGCGTGCGCGGCCTGATGGAAGGGATGCTGGTGGCCAGCCTGCTGTCGGTGGGCCTGCTGGCCTGGCGCTTTCAGCTGCTGGTCCGTCGGGACCAGCACATGTTCTGACGGGAATTTGACAGACTCGACGCCCATTTGTTAAGACCATGACGATCTAAACTGTTAGGATCGTGCGGTTTAGGGGAAATAATCTGACCGTAAAATACGGCAGGGCGGAGGCGAGTAAACCTAGAAAACCGAGGTAAAATTTAATTGGCTGCGAAATCGGCCGAATAAATTTTACTTGGGTTCTTTGGTTTTACTTCACCGCAATCAATAAACGAAGCGACAGGGAGACTATTCAAATGGCTCGTGACCGCAACCGCGGCGTCCACCCCCGCGTCCCCGAACTGCAGCGTCAGCTTGCCGACGGACACATCGACCGGCGATCGTTCCTTCGCACGACCACCCTGCTGGGCGTGTCGGCGGCGGCCGCCTATGCCATGGCCGGCGTGCCCGCGCCGGCCTGGGCCGACGGCATGAACATGCCGTTCCCCAAGGACGACCCCAAGGCCAGGATGGGCGGCATCCTGAAGGTGGGCATGCAGGTCCAGAAGATGGAGGACCCGGCCACCTATTCGTGGGTCGAGATGTCCAACCAGACCCGCCACATCATCGAATACCTGGCCATGACCGGGCCCGACAACATCACCCGGCCCATGCTGGCGGAAAGCTGGGAGGCCTCGGACGACCTGAAGACCTGGACCTTCCACCTGCGCAAGGGCGTGCTGTGGCACAACGGCGACGAGTTCGTGGCCGACCACGTGGTGTGGAACGTGGAACGGTGGCTGGACCCGGCCCTGGCGTCGTCCAACGTGGGCCTGTCCACGTTCTCGGCCATGCGCGAGGATTCGGGCAAGAAGGACGACAAGGGCAAGCCCATCATGGTGGGCCGCAAGGGCGCGGTGGAGGCCGTGGACAAGCACACGGTGCGCTTCAACCTGTCCAAGCCCGTGCTGTCGGTGGCCGAGGACTGCTACAACTACCCCACCGCCATCCTGCACCCGTCCTTCAAGGCGCCGCTGAACGACAACCCCATCGGCACCGGCCCCTTCACCCTGGCCGAGCTGAAGCCCAAGGACCGCTGCATCCTGAAGCGCGTCACCAAGACCACCGACGGCAAGGACTTCACCTACTGGGGCGGCAAGGTCTACCTGGACGAGATCCACTACTACAATTTCGACGAGGACAACCAGCTGACGGCCTTCGCCTCGGGCGACATCGACGCCATCTACGAGTTCGGCATCGAGCAGTACGAGCTGGCCAAGGCCCTGGAAGGCAACATCATCGCCGCCCGCACGGCCCAGACCCTGTGCTGCCGCATGCGGGTCAGCGAAAAGCCGTTCGACAACAAGAAGCTGCGCCAGGCCTTCATCACCGCCTGCGACAATTCGGTGTACCGCGACCTGGTGTTCCAGGGCGGCGGCGACATCGGCGAGAACCACCACGTGGCGCCGGTGCACCCCGAATACTACGCCCTGGCGCCCCTGAAGCGGGACGTGGCCAAGGCCAAGCAGCTGCTGGCCGAGGCCGGCTACCCCAACGGCGTGTCGGTGACCATCGACGTGGGCAACACCGACGGCCCGTGGCACCAGACGGTGTGCGAGATCATGCGCGACCAGGTGAAGGACGCCGGCATCGACCTGAAGATCAACGTCATCCCGCCGTCCAAGTACTGGGAGATCTGGGACAAGACGCCGTTCGGCGCCACCGCCTGGACCCACCGCCCCCTGGGCACCATGGTGCTGTCCCTGGGCTACCGCCAGGGCGTGCCGTGGAACGAATCGGCCTATGACAACCCGGAATTCGACAAGGCCCTGGACGTGGCCGAATCGATCTTCGACGTGGAAAAGCGCCGCGCCCAGATGGCCAAGGTGGAAAAGATCCTGCAGGACGACGCGGTGATGGTGCAGCCCGTGTGGCGGCCCGTGTTCACCATCGCCGGCAAGAAGGTCCACGGCTATCCGCCGCATCCCACCCAGTACCACCAGTTCAACAAGGTGTGGATCGGCTGATCCCGACCTGTCCCTCGATCCGCCCCGGCCGCCGCGCCGGGGCGGCGCTTCCCGCGGTCCCCTGGCGCCTTCCGGTGCCGACCCGGGGCCGTGACGCCCGATCGATCCCCACCGATCCCGACGCCCGTCCGCCCCGCCGGCCGGGCGCACGCCAGGCGAAATGGCCATGTTGAAACTGCTTTTCCGACGCCTTGTTCAGATGGCCCTGATCATGGCGGTCACCTCGGCGATCCTGTTCCTGGTCTTCGACAGCGAAAAGTTCAAGAAGCAGATCGCCGTCGCCGAACTGGGCGGCTTCGCCGTGTCGGCTCTGTCCGACGACGACTACAACGCCTGGCTGGAAAAGAAGGGCCTGAACGTGCCCTTCTACCAGCGCTATGGCCAGTGGGTGGGCAACGTGCTGCGGGGCGATTTCGGCCTGTCCCTGGAAACCAACGAGCCGGTGGGCGCCCTGGTGTGGGACCGCCTGAAGAACACGGGCATCCTGGCCTTCTGGGTGTTCTTCCTGATGATCCCCCTGTCGCTGACCCTGGGAGTCCTGGCCGGGATGAAGGAGGGGTCCAAGCTGGACCGTTCCCTGTCGTTCATCGCCGTGTTCACCACCTCGATCCCGGAAATCGCCACGGCCATCATCCTGACCGTGCTGCTGGCCCTGGGGGCCGGCTGGCTGCCCACCAAATCGGCCATGACCCAGGGCTTCGACGGCTGGCAACTGGTGCTGCCGGTGCTCACCCTGGTGCTGTACGACTTCGGCTACGTGGCCCGCATGACCCGCGCCTCCATGGCCGAGGTGATGACCTCGCAGTACATCCGCACGGCGGTGCTGAAGGGCATTCCCTACAAGCGGGTGATCATGCGCCATGCCCTGCGCAACGCCCTGATCGCGCCGTTCACGGTGATCGTGCTGCAGTTGAACTGGCTGCTGTCGGGCGTGGTGGTGGTCGAGGTGTTCTTCGAATACAGCGGCTTCGGCAAGCTGCTGCTGGAAGCCGCCCTGTTCGGCGACGTTTACGTGATTCAGGCCGCCACCCTGGTGGCCGTGTTCGTGGCCGTGTTCTCGCAGATCATTTCCGACGTGGGCTACACCATGCTGAACCCGCGCATCCGGTTCTCGTAGGAAGGGGGGCGACATGAACACCAACGACACCGCCCTGCCGGCCCGGAAGACGCTGATCCAGCACCTGCAGGCCCCGCGGGTCCTGATCTTCCTGCTGCTGGTCATGTGGCTGCCGCTGACGGCCTATGTGATGTTCGGCGAGCTGCTGGGCCCGCACAAGGACATGATCCTGATTCCGGCCATCCCGGCCACCGCCCTGCTGTACGCCATCGCCGTCTATTCGTGGCGCGAATCCTGGGTCTCGGTGCTGGGGGTCACGCTGGTCTTCTTCTGGCTGTTCATGGCCGTCACGGCGCCGTTCCTGCCGCTGATGGACCCCAACAAGCCACTGGCGCCGTTCACCCTGCCGGGGGTGGAGAAGCGCGACCACCTGTTCCTGCTGGGGGCCGACTTCAAGGGCCGCGACATCCTGTCGCGCGCCATCTGGGGCTGCCAGCGGGTCATCGTGTGGGGCGTCACCGCCACCCTGGTGGCCTATGTGGTGGGCAGCGCCTTCGGCCTGCTGGCCGGCTACCTGTCGGGCTGGTGGGACGAGGCCATCTCGTTCCTGGCCAACGTGCTGCTGTCGTTCCCGGTGATGGTGCTGTTCATCCTGATCCTGAACTACCTGGGGCCCAGCGGGTTCAACATCATCATCGCCGTCACCTTCGCCTCGGCCCCGGCCATCATGCGCATCGTCCGCGGGCTGACGCTGGACATCAAGCAGCGCGACTACGTGTTCGCCGCCCAGACCCGGGGCGAGCACCCCATCTACATCATGGTGGTGGAACTGCTGCCCAACGTGCGCGGACCGGTGATCGTCGATGCCTGCCTGCGCCTGGGCTACACCACCGTGGCCATCACCACCCTGACGTTCCTGGGCCTGGGGCTGCAGCCGCCGGACCCGGACTGGGGCCTGATGATCAAGGAATCGGCCAAGACGGCCATGCTGTTCAAGTTCTCGTACATGCTGATCGTGCCGGCCCTGTCGGTGTCGACGCTGATCCTGGGCTTCAACCTGATGGCCGACGGCCTGCGGGAAATGAGCCTGCGCGACTGATTGATAAGGACGACCCATGTCCACCGAACTGGAACCACCCGTCCTGGAATGCCGCGACCTGTGCATTTCCTATTTCACCCGCGCCGGCGAGATCCCGGCCGTGGTGGACTTCAACATGAAGCTGCGCCCCGGCGAGACCATGGGCATCGTCGGTGAATCGGGCTGCGGCAAGTCCACGGTGGCCCTGGCCATCATGAACTACATGGGCAAGAACGGGGCCATCGTCGGCGGCGAGATCCTGTACATGGGCCGCGACATGACCACCATGTCGGAAGAGGAACTGCGCCAGTTGCGCGGCTCGCAGATTTCCATGGTCTACCAGGAGCCCATGGCCTCGCTGAACCCGTCCATGAAGATCGGCGAGCAGCTGGCCGAGGTGCTGATCTACCACGAGAACGCCTCGCGCGAGGAAGCCATGGCCCGGGCCCGGGAGATGCTGGAAAAGGTCCACCTGCCCGATCCGCCGCGCATCATGAACGCCTATCCGCACCAGATCTCGGGCGGCCAGCAGCAGCGCGTGGTCATCGCCATGGCCCTGCTGTCCAGCCCCAAGCTGCTGCTGCTGGACGAGCCCACCACGGCGCTGGACGTGACGGTGGAGGCCGGCATCGTCGACCTGATCAACGACATCTCGGCCGAATTCGGCACCTCGATGATCTACATCTCCCACAACCTGGGCCTGATCCTGAACACCTGCGACCGCATCACGGTGATGTACTCGGGCGAGGCGGTGGAAATCGGCTTCGTCGAGGACGTGTTCGACAACATGCACCACCCCTATACCCGGGGGCTCATGAACTCCATCGCCCTGCCCAGCGCCGACAAGACCTCGCGGCCGCTGCAGTCCATCCGCGGCCAGCTGCCGCTGCCCCACGAGCGGCCCAACGGCTGCTATTTCGGGCCGCGCTGCGACTACTTCGTGGCCGGCGCCTGCGACCAGGGCCTGATCCCCATGGAGGAGGTGCGCGACGGCAGCCGCCACTGGGTCCGCTGCACCCAGCACCGCCACATCGACTGGGAGGCCCTGAAGCCGAAGCCCGTGCAGGCCGAGGACATCCCGGCCGGCGACATCGTGCTGCGGGTCGAGGACCTGTCCAAGCACTACACGGTGGAGCCGTCGGGCCTGCTGTTCACCGGCGACCCCAAGACCGTGAAGGCCAACGAGGACCTGAACTTCCACGCCCGCGAGGGCGAAACCGTGGCC
>JAGREA010000506.1 GCA_020446745.1 Rhodobacterales bacterium
CCCGCCATCGACCTGAAGGACGGCCAGTGCGTGCGCCTGCTGCGCGGCGACATGGACAAGGCAACCGTGTTCAGCGACAACCCCGGCGCCCAGGCCCGGGCCTTCGCCGAGGCCGGCTGCGAATGGCTGCACGTGGTGGACCTGAACGGCGCCTTCGCCGGCAAGCCGGTCAACGCGCCGGCGGTGCAGGACATCCTGGCCAACATCGACATCCCGGTGCAGCTGGGCGGCGGCATCCGCGACATGGACACCATCGACTTCTGGCTGGACCAGGGCGTGCGCCGGGTCATCCTGGGCACCGTGGCCCTGCGCGACCCCGACCTGGTGCGTCGGGCCTGCGAGAAGCACCCGGGCCGGGTGGCCGTGGGCATCGACGCCAAGGACGGCCGGGTGGCCGTGGAGGGCTGGGCCGAGGTGTCCGACATGTCGGCCTTCGACCTGGCCGACGCCTTCGAGGACTGCGGCGTGGCGGCCATCATCTACACCGACATTTCCCGCGACGGGGCCATGCAGGGCCCCAACGTGGAGGCCACCATCCAGCTGGCCGTGGCCATCTCGACCCCGGTCATCGCGTCCGGCGGGGTGTCGTCGTTCGACGACCTGCGGGCCCTGAAGACCGCCGCCGCCGGGCGCCTGGAAGGGGTGATCAGCGGCCGCGCGGTCTATGACGGCACCATCGACCCGGCCGCCGCCGCGGCCCTGCTGAAGGGTTAGGCCCATGCTGAAGGCCCGCATCATCCCCTGCCTGGACGTGGAAAACGGCCGTGTGGTCAAGGGCGTGAACTTCGTCGACCTGGTGGACGCCGGCGACCCGGTGGAACAGGCCCGCATCTATGACCAGGCCGGCGCCGACGAGCTGTGCTTCCTGGACATCACCGCCAGCCACGAAGGCCGCGACACCATCTACGACGTGGTCAACCGCACGGCCGAGCAGTGCTTCATGCCGCTGACCGTGGGCGGCGGCGTGCGCACCACGGAAGACATCCGCAAGCTGCTGCTGGCCGGGGCCGACAAGGTGTCCATCAACACGGCCGCCGTGCACAACCCCGATTTCGTGCGCCAGGCGGCGGAAAAGTTCGGCAGCCAGTGCATCGTGGTGTCGGTGGACGCCAAGTCCACGGGCCCCGACAGTTTCGAGATCTTCACCCACGGCGGGCGCAAGCCCACGGGCATCGACGCCGTGGCCTGGTCGCGGCGCATGGTGGACCTGGGGGCCGGCGAAATCCTGCTCACCTCCATGGACCGCGACGGCACCCGCCAGGGGTTCAACATCCCCCTGACCCGCGCCATCGCCGACGCCGTCACCGTGCCGGTCATCGCGTCGGGCGGCGTGGGCACCCTGGACCACCTGGTGGAAGGCATCGTGGAAGGCCACGCCACGGCGGTGCTGGCGGCCTCGATCTTCCATTTCGGGCACCACACCATCGGCGAGGCCAAGGCCCACATGGTGGCGGCCGGCGTGCCCATGCGCCTGAACTGACCCACGTTTGACCTGACCCGCCGGGATTGATCACCCGGTCATGGTCCCCCACATGTGATCGCCTAGGATACTTTCAAGGAGGAGCCATCGCGGCCATGGCGAAGAAGAAGAGCGGCGCGACGAAAAGCGGCGGAAGCAACGGCAACGCCAATGCCAACACCAACGGCAGCGGCAACGACCAGGCCATCGAAACGGTGCTGGAACGCCTGTATGCCGTGATCGAATCGCGCAAGTCCGGCGACCCGGAAACCTCGCACACCGCCCGCATGTTCTCGCGCGGGCGGCGCAAGATGTGCGAGAAGGTGGGCGAGGAATCGGTCGAGGTGGTGGTGGCCGCGCTGACCGAGCCGCGCGAACGGCTGGTCAGCGAAAGCGCCGACCTGCTGTACCACCTGATGATCCTGTGGTCCGACACCGGCATCACGCCCCAGGACGTGGGGGCCGAGCTGGCCAAGCGCGAGGGCATTTCGGGCATCGCCGAAAAGGCGTCGCGCAAGGGCGACGGTTCGTAGGGCAAGGGAATACCGGCACATGGCGTACGACACCGACAACATCTTCGCCCGCATCCTGCGCGGCGAAATCCCCTGCAACCGGGTGTACGAGGACGACTGGGCCCTGGCCTTCCACGACATCCGGCCCCAGGCGCCGGTGCACGTGCTGGTCATCCCCAAGGGCCCCTACGTGACCCTGGAGGACTTCACCACCCAGGCCACCACCGAGGAGATCGCCGGGTTCTGGCGCGCCGTGGGCACCGTGGCCCGGGACCTGGGCCTGTCCGCCGACGGCTACCGCTTCCTGGCCAACAACGGCCGCCACGCCCACCAGGAGGTCATGCACCTGCACGTGCACCTGTTCGGCGGCTGCGACCTGGGCGGCATGATCAAGCGGGGACTGGTCTGACGACCGACCCCGCCGGCCAACCCACCTCCCCTTCCCGGCCCCCCCGCGCCGGCCAGCCGATTCGCGCCAACCGGCCCATGGCCGGCATCGCCTACATGCTGGCCGCCATGGGCGTGCTGGCGTCCATGGACGCGGCGGTCAAGGTGCTGGTCACCGGCGGCCTGCCGGCGCCGCAGCTCATCGCCCTTCGCGGCTGGATCATCGCCCTGGTGCTGCTGGCCTGGCTGCCGCGGGAAGGCGGGTTTTCGGCGCTGCGCGCCCACCGGCCCGTGGCCATGGGGCTGCGGGCCCTGGTGGGGGCCGGGGCGCCCATCCTGTTCTTCCAAAGCCTGGTCACCCTGGGCCTGGCCGAGGCCACGGCCATCACCTTCAGCGCCACCTTCATCATGGCCATCCTGTCGGTGCCGGTGCTGGGGGAACGGGTGGGGCCGCACCGCTGGGCGGCCATCGGCGTGGGTTTCCTCGGGGTGCTGATCGTCACCCGGCCGGGCACGGCGGCGTTCCAGCCGGCGGCCCTGCTGGCGCTGGGGGCCGGGGCGGCCTATGCGGCGCTCACCCTTTCCACCCGCTGGCTGGGGCCCACGGAAAGCACCTACCGCCTGGTGTTCTGGTTCAACGCCGGCACGGCCCTGACCATGACCGCCGTGCTGCCCCTGTTCTGGCAGCCCATGACCCTGGCCCAGTTGGCCGGCGTGGCCGGGGTGGCGGGCCTGTCCCTGGTCGGCCACCTGCTGCTGACCCGGGCCTTCATCGTCGCCCCGGTGGGCGTGGTGGGGCCCATCGAGTACACGGCCCTGGTCTACGCCGCCCTGTTCGGCTTCCTGCTGTTCGGCACCGTGCCCGACATCTGGGTGGTGGTCGGCGCGGCGGTGATCGTTTCCAGCGGCCTGTACCTGGTGCACCGGGAACGGCGCGCGGCGGCGGAGAAGTGGACAATGCGGAAATGAAACCATGAAAGCATGTCTATAAGTGAGTAAGCTCGGCTGTAATTTTTTCGTAATTTTCTTACAAAAAATTTGCGGCATTGAAATTTTTTCGTAGCAAGCTATCTCTGAAGCGTTATTAAAATGCCTTTCGCAAACGCGGGATTTTTCCCTCGGATTTGATTGACAATATTAGTTTTCTCTATATAATCGAGTAACACGAGGTGGAGCCGGCTAGAGGCTTGACTCGTGTTTTTCCACTGTATATCGTAGCACCCACGATAAAGGGCGGAACCTGAGAAAGGTCCCGCCCTCGCCGAAGTTGGTTGGTGTAGCAATAACACTTGCCGACAAAGCGGAGTGGGCTGCGACACCGTCTGTAGCAAGGCCATCGTAGCTCACTTTTATCGGCTCTTACAACGCCAGAGTCGATGAAAGGAAATGACATGGCTTCAGTTAGGTCTTTGTCGCCGAAAGATGTTGCTATCATCAAGCGCCGGTTGTTGAACGGTGAATTGCACCATCGGATTGCTGCGGATTACGACCTGAACCAGGGTCGGATCAGCGAGATTAACACCGGCAGGCGGTTTGCTGACATTCCACCTGCCGCAAACAACAACGAAGCCGGCTAACTACACGCCAGCTTTACGAGGGGGGAGCAGCATGTTGCTCCCCTTTTTTTAATTTCCAGCCAACATTGCCGTCCCCCGCCCCGGGGCCAGGCGGCGGTAGGTCAGGGCCTCGGCGATGTGCAGGCGGCGCACGGCCTCGGCGCCCTCCAGGTCGGCCAGGGTACGGGCCACCCGCAGCACCCGGTGGTAGCCCCGGGCCGACAGGCGCAGGCGATCCACGGCCTGGGTCAGCAGGGCCCGGCCGGCGTCGTCGGGCGCGGCGATGCGTTCCAGCAGTTCGCCGTCGGCCTCGGCATTGGTGCGGGGCGCGGGGCCTTCCGTGTGCAGGCTGTCGAACCGTTCGCGCTGCTTGGCCCGGGCCTCGGCCACCCGGGCCGCCACCTGGGCCGTGCCCTCGGCCGGCGGCGGCAGGCTCAAATCGGCGGCGCTGACGGCCGGCACGTCCACGTGCAGGTCGATGCGGTCGTACAGCGGGCCGGAGATTTTCGACTGGTAGTCCTGGGCGCAGCGCGGCACCCGGGTGCAGGCCAGGGCCGGGTCGTCCAGGTGGCCGCAGCGGCAGGGGTTCATGGCCGCCACCAACTGCACCCGGGCCGGGTAGGACACATGGGCGTTGGCCCGGGCCACGGTGGCGCGGCCGGTCTCCAGGGGCTGGCGCAGGGCCTCGAGCGCGCCGCGCTGGAATTCGGGCAGCTCGTCCAGGAACAGCACCCCCAGGTGGGCCAGGGAGATTTCCCCCGGCCGGGCCCTGAGCCCGCCGCCCACCAGGGCCGGGACCGAGGCCGAATGGTGGGGGTCGCGGAACGGCCGGTGGCGGGCGATGACGCCGCCCTCCAGCTCGCCGGCCAGGCTGTGGTTCATGGAAACCTCCAGGGCTTCCCGCGCGTCCAGGGGCGGCAGGATGCCCGGCAGGCGCGCCGCCAGCATGGACTTGCCGGCCCCCGGCGGGCCCACCATCAGCAGGTTGTGGCCCCCGGCGGCGGCCAGTTCCAGGGCCCGCTTGGCGCTTTCCTGGCCCTTGATGTCGCGCAGGTCAGGGTACACGGGGTCGCGGCTGTCCAGGGCCGGGGTGGGCGGGGCCAGCACCTGGGTGCCCTTCAGGTGGTTGACCAGGGCCAGCAGGGTGGGCGGGGCCAGGATTTCGATATCCGCCGCCCAGGCCGCCTCGCCGCCCTGGGCCTGGGGGCAGATGAACAGGGTCTTGCCCTCGTCACGCCCGGCGCTGGCGTGCACGGCGGCGGGCAGCACCCCGGCCACGGCGCTCAGGCGGCCGTCCAGGGCCAGTTCGCCCATGGCGGTGGCGCTTTCCAGCAGGTCCCGGGGCACCACCTCCATGGCGCCCAGCAGGCCGAGCGCGATGGGCAGGTCCAGGTGGCTGCCTTCCTTCAGCAGGTCGGCCGGGGCCAGGTTGACGGTGATGCGTTTGGCCGGCAGGGCCAGGCCCATGGCCCCCAGGGCGCCCCGCACCCGCTCGCGGGCCTCGCTGACCGCCTTGTCGGGCAGGCCGACGATGGTGAAGGCCGGCAGGCCCGAGGCCATCTGCACCTGCACGTCCACGTCCAGCACGTCGATGCCCTGAAAGGCCACCGTGGCGATCCGCGCGACCATGGCGGGAGGGTCCCTGTTTGTTCCTATTGGAGGGAGTGTAGGGGGGCGACGGAGGGAAGGCCAGGGGGATTTGGCTTCAGGGCCCTACCAGAACTTCCACCAGGGTTTCCCGGGCGCGGGTTCGGGTTTGGGGTCAGGCGGCGGCGCGTTCCAGTCCTAGCCGTGGCGGGCCCACAGCCGGGGCAGGTTGGTCTTGTAGTAGTCCAGGTCGTCCTCGTCCCAGGGACCGCCGGAAGGGTTGTCCGGATGGAGCGCATCGTCGAGGGTCCGTTCACCGGCAACCGCCTCGGTGCCCTCGAGGATGGCGTACTCGAACCCTTCGTGGAACCAGGCTTCCTCGTCGTAGGGCAGGTCGGCCAGGGAGTCGGGATCGGCCAGCGCGCTCTCGAAAACCGCGCGCCCGCGCGAGATCAACGACGACCGGAAATCGGTGAAACAGTCGTCGCTGCATCCGCCGTTCACCAGGTACGCCGCGGCCCACAGGGGCCATGCATAAGCTTCCGCCATGGCCAGGCGGAACTGGCGATAAAAGGCGATGGCGTCATCCTTTGGCAGCGCCGCGACCGTCGCCCGGATCAGCTCATCCTTGCGGTCCATGTCGCCGCCGGACTGGTCGTGGGCGGCCTGGATGAGGGCCCAGAAGGTGTCCTTGTCCACGGGTGGTCTCCCAATTTCGGTGGGCGGAAATCGACGCGGCTTTTGCGGGTGGGAGTGTAGGCGTCGAACTACCTTTACGACAAGGAAAAACAAGACCTCTCAGCGACCCTCCGCGAAACCTCGGCGTCCTCCGCGGTAAATTCTTTTTTGTGTGACCCTCACTCTCCCTCTCCCTAGCGGGCGAGGGGGAAGAGGGCGAGGGAACGAAGGCCTACCGGGTTTCCACGTAGCGCCGTTCGATGGCATCCCAGATGTCGCTTTCCAGGCTGACGCCCATGAAGCGGTCGATCTCCTGCAGGCCCGTGGGCGAGGTCACGTTGATCTCCGTCAGCCAGGGGCCGATCACGTCGATGCCGACGAAAAGCAGCCCGCGCTCCTTCAGGGCCGGGCCGATGGCGGCGCAGATCTCGCGCTCGCGGTCGGTCAGGTCCGAGGGCTCGGCGCGGCCGCCCACGTGCATGTTCGAGCGCGCCTCCCCTTCCTGGGGCACCCGGTTCACGGCGCCGGCGGCCTGGCCGTCGATCAGGATGATGCGCTTGTCGCCGGCCCGCACCTGGGGCAGGTACTGCTGCACCATCACCGGCTCGCGGGACCGCTCGGTGAACATTTCCAGCAGCGCGTTCAGGTTGTCGTCGCCGGGCGCGATGTGGAACACCCCGGCCCCGCCGTTGCCGTACAGCGGCTTGACGATGATGTCCTTGTATTCGGCCCGGAAGGCGCGGATCTCGGCCATGTCGCTGGCGATCAGGGTGGGCGGCATCAGGTGCGGGAAGTGGGCCACGAACAGCTTTTCCGGCGCGTTGCGCACGTGCACCGGGTCGTTCACCACCAACGTTTTGGGGTGGATGTGCTCCAGCAGGTGGGTGGCGGTGATGTAGGCCATGTCGAACGGCGGGTCCTGGCGCATCAGCACCACGTCGGCCTCGGTGCCCAGGTCCATGGTGCGCGGCTCGCCCAGGGTGAAGTGGTTGCCCTTCTCGCGCCGCACCTGCAGGGGCCGCGCCCGGGCCCGCACCTGGCCGCCGGAAAAGGCCAGGTCCTGGGGCAGGTAGTGGTACAGCACGTGGCCCCGCCGCTGGGCTTCCAGGGCCAGAACGAAGGTGCTGTCCCCATCGATGTCGATGCTGTCGATGGGGTCCATCTGGATGGCGACGGCCAGGCTCATGACGTGGGTTTCCGTTGCAGAATCAGGGGCGGGCGCATGATAGCGCCCGGCGGGGCCGACGCTACAAAAAAGCCGTCAGGAGCCTTCCATGCGGGCCCGCAGGTCGCGCAGCAGCACGGTGGTGCGATAGCGCGCGCCGTCGGCCGTGGTCAGGGCCAGGTAGCGTTCCAGGGAATCCACGGCCCGGGGCAGGTCGTCGCGCCGGGCGTGCAGCAGCCCGGCCTCACGCCACGGCGTGGCCTCGCCGGGGGCGATCAGGGTCATGGCCTCGATGCGGTCCAGGGCCCCGGCCACGTCGTTGGCCCTGAGCAGTCGCAGCTTGCCCAGGTTGAGCAGGCGCAGCAGCACGTCGCGGTGGCGGGCCGGCGCCCAGTCCTGGAACCGCAGTTCCGCCGCGCCGCCGCCGCCGGCCTTCAGCAGGGCCCGCAGGTCGGGGGCCGAAAGGCGCCGCCCGGCCCCGGCCGGGTCCACCAGCACGCGGCGCCCGCGCCCGTCCAGGCGCAGCAGGTAGCGCACGGGAAAGTCCACCAGGGCGGCCCGCCAGCCCAGGCGCTGGGCCACGTCGGCATAGATGATGGCCAGCAGGGCCGACAGCCCCCGGCGCCGGTCGATGACCCGGGTCAGGTCGGCCGAATCCCCGTCGCCCAGGGTGTTGGCCAGGTCGGCGCCCGGCCCGCCGCCGCCGAAGCCCGGCTCCTCGGTCCGCTGGCCGTCGATGGCGTCCAGGTAGCCATAGCGCTTGGCGACGATCTGGCGCAGGGCCTCGGCCCGGTCCTCGGGCGATTCGGCGGCGCCGGCGAAGTTGCCCGTGTCGCGGGCCAGGATGGTCAGGTGGCGCCGGTAGGGGGCCGCCGCCACGCCGGGCCGTTCCAGGCCGGCCAGCAGCAGGGCGCAGTCGGCCAGATCCACGTCGGCGTCGTCGCGGGCGCCGATGTCGGCCAGGGCGTCGCGCAGGTCGGGGGACAGGCTCACCGGGGCGGCCTTCAGGTGGCGGCGCCGATCAGCTTCACGTGGCTGACCACCTTGCGGACGTATTCGATGGACTTGGCATGGGCGATCACCCGGTCCAGCTCGGCCTGGTTGCGGGCCACGCCCAGCAGGTAGACGCTGCCGTTCACGGTTTCGATGAAGTAGTTGATGCTGGCGATCTCGCCATCGAAGGTGATCTTGGATTTCAGCTGGGTGGTGATCCAGGTATCCCGGGCCAGGTCGACGATGCCGTCCTCGCCGATCTGGATCTCGTTGATCACCTCCTGCACGCCGCTGACCGTCCAGGCCAGCTTCACGGCCTGGGCCCGCATGTCCTCGTTGGGCACCACGCCGGTCAGCAGCACCCGGCCGCCGTACACCTCGATGCCCACGTCCACCAGCATCTTGTGGTCGGTGCGCAGCCACAGTTCCTGGATCTCGGCGCTGATGCGCAGGTCCTTGGCGGCGCCGGTGATGCCGCGTTCCTGATAGGCGGCCACGCCCGTGGCCGCGGCGCCGCCCACCACGGCGCCGGTGCAGCCCGCCAGGCCCGCGGCGGCCAGGCCCAGGACCAGAACCGGGGCCAGAACAGGGGCCAGAACCGGGGCGATCAACGATCGGGAACGGGGAAGAAAGGGCATGGCAGCTCGCAAGTCCTGTGAATCGGTGGCGCCATCTTAGGAAGGACCGCCCGGTGCCGGAAGCCCCTAGATGGGAAAGGCCCCTGTTCCCCCAGCAACCCTCATTCAGCAACCCTCATTCCCCGGGCCGCCAGGCGTCGGCCAGGTGGCGGGGCCAGCGGCCCGGGGTCACCGCCATCACGTCGAATCGCAGGTCGGGGCCGTCGGCGAACAGGTCCGGGCGCAGGGCCGTCAGGGCCTCGGCGGCCCGGGCCAGGCGCTGGCGCTGGCGCGGGGTCACGGCTTCCAGGGCGGCGGCGGCGGCGGCCCGGGTCTTCACCTCCACCACCGCCAGGACGCGGCCGCGCCGGGCCAGGATGTCGATCTCGCCGGCCGGGGTCTTCAGGCGCCGGGCCAGGATGCGATAGCCCTTCAGGCGCAGGGCCAGAACGCACAGCCCTTCCGCCCGCCGGCCCCGCAGCTCTGCTCCTTGGCGGTCGCGGCTCACGCCTTCCCGTCCTTGAGGGCCAGGGCCCGGGCGTAGACGTCCTTCCGGGGCCGGCCGGTGCGGGCCGCCACGTCGGCCGCCGCGTCGCGCACCCGGGCGGTGGCCAGGGCCTCGGCCAGCAGGGCGTCCACGGTGGCGTCGTCGGCCGGGGCCCGGCCTTCGTCGCCGGGCGGGCCCACGCAGACCGTCACCTCGCCCTTGGGCGGGCCGGCCTGGGCATAGTGGGCGGCCAGGGCGGGCAGCGCGTCGCGGCGCACCTCCTCGAACCGCTTGGTCAGCTCGCGGCCCACGGCGGCCGGGCGGTCGCCCAGCACGGCGGCCATGTCGGCCAGGCTGTCGGCCAGGCGGCGCGGGCTTTCCAGGAACACCAGGGTGGCCGGCGCGGTGGCCAGCTCGGACAGCATGCGGCGCCGGGCGGCGGCCTTGTTGGGTGGGAAGCCGGCGAACAGGAACCGGTCGGTGGGCAGGGCGGCCAGTTGCAGGGCCGTCAGCACGGCCGAGGCGCCGGGCAGGGCGGTCACGGGCAGGCCCTCGGCCACGGCGGCGGCCACCAGTTTGTGGCCCGGGTCCGACACCAGGGGCGTGCCGGCGTCGGACACCAGCGCCACGCTTTCGCCGCTTTTCAGGGCTTTGATGATGCGCGGCCGCACCGCGTCGGCGTTGTGGTCGTGGTAGGGCATCAGCGGCGTGCCGATGCCGTGGATGGACAGCAGCTTGCCGGTCACCCGGGTGTCCTCGCAGGCGATGCGGTCCACCCCGGCCAGCACGTCCAGGGCCCGCAGGGTGATGTCGCGGGCGTTGCCGATGGGCGTGGCGACCAGATACAGGCCCGGTTCGGGTTTACGCTGCTCCCCGGCGGCGGTAGGCTCGGACCCCGGCGCGGATTCGGGCGCCGCCGGCCGCCCCCGGACCGATTTGACGGATGAGGATTCAAGCTGTGTCGCGCGTGACTCTGAACGCCGTTTGGCCATGGCGGGCCGCGTTTCCCCTGGTGCTGGCCGGCATCCTGCTGGTTTCGGCCGTGTTGTGCCTGTCTCCCCGGCCCGCGGGCGGTACGCACGCCGGCCCCGTGACCCGCGTCCAACCCGCCCCCGTGCCGTCCCGGCGGCGCCCGCCGGGGCCCCCGGCGGGCGCCCTGCCGCCGCCGGCCGA
>JAGREA010000507.1 GCA_020446745.1 Rhodobacterales bacterium
ACGCGCAACACGGAGGGGCCGGCCAGCACGTTGCCCAGTTGGTCGGCGTAGAGCGTCGCCACCCGGTCGTCGATGATCACATGCGCGTTTTCCGGCGGCGCGGCGTTCAGGGCGGCGATGGCCTCGCGGTCGAACCGGGCCTCGTAGGGCCCGGTGTGGGACTGGATGACCAGGGCCTGGTCAGACACGGGTGAAGCCCCCGTCGATGGCGATGTTCTGGCCGCTGACATAGGTGTTTTCCACCCCCGCCAGCCAGGCCACCAGGGCGGCGATCTCCTCCGGCTGGCCCAGGCGGCGGACCGGCACCTGGGCGGCCAATTCGACCATGCCCTGGGGACCCAGGAAGGTGCGGGTCATGTCCGTTTCGATGAACCCGGGGGCCACGCAATTGGCGATGATGCCGTCCCGCGCCACTTCGGCCGCCATGTGGGCGGTCAGGCCGTCCAGGCCGAACTTGGTGGCGCCATAGGCGGCCCGCTGCTCCTTGGCGATTTTGCCCCACAGGGAGCTGATGTTGACGATGCGCCCCCAGCCCCTGTCGCGCATGGCCGGAATGGCGGCCCGGCACAGCAGGAACGGCGCGGTAACGTTGATCTGGTGCAGGCGGGCGAAGTCCTCCGGGTCGATCTCGGCGAAGGGGGCGATCTTGTTGACGCCGGCGTTGTTGACCAGGATGTCGAACCCGGCCCCGGCCACCCAGTCGGCGCAGGCCTGGGTGTCGGCCGGATCGGAAAAGTCGGCGGCGTGGTAGGCGGTGCCTTCGGGACCGGCGCCGTCGGGCTTGGTGCCGGTCACGGTCACGGCGGCGCCGTCGGCCATCAGGCGCTGGGCGATGGCGTACCCGATGCCCCGGGTGCCGCCGGTGACCAGGGCGGATTTTCCGTTCAGTGGTTCAGTCATGGTTCAATACTTCCCCCAAAGCGGATCCTGTTCCATGTGGGCCTCCACCTGCCGGATGTCGGCCGGGCTGTCCACCGAAAAGCTGGGCCGGAAGGGGAAAGGGGCGATGTACTGGTGGAACCCGTGGTCGTAGAGCCGGTTGGAATCGCAGGCCTCGTTGATTTCCAGGGGCGACGGATTCAGGTGGGTGAACAGCGTCAGGAAGTGCCAGCGGAAGCCGAAGATGCCATAGATGCGCCGCACCCCCAGGTCCGGCGTGAAGGCCCCTTCCTTGCAATAGGGCACCGGCGCGCGCGACGTGTAGAGCACCCGGCCGGAAAGGTCATGGACGATCTTCAGGATGTCGGGGTTGCGGAACTGGGCCTCGTCGACGATCTGCATGGCCAGCATGGTGCCGTGCACGTGGGCGTGGTCTTCCATGGGCTGCACGGTGGCGGCGATCATGTCGGGGCTCATCATGGGCTCGTCGCCCTGCACGTTCAGCACGATGTCGTCGCCGTTCAGGTCCAGGCCGCACTTGGCGGCGGCCTCGGCCACCCGGTCGAGCGCCCGGGTGTGGGTGTCGGCGGTCATGATCACCGGATAGCCCCTGGATTCGCAGAAATCGCGGATCTCGTCGTCGCAGGTGGCCACCACCAGGGCGTCCCAGCGGGGGAACAGGCGCGCCCGCTCCACCACGTGCTCGACCATGGGGCGGCCCAGGATGGGATGCAGGGGCTTGCCGGGAAAGCGGCTGGCGGCCATGCGGGCGGGCACCACGCCGATGATCTTCATGTTCGGTCCATCCTTCCGTCTTGCCTGAAACTTTTGTGAGAGGCGGGTCAGAAAACCATGTAGATGAAGTCGGCACCAGCGTTTCCGCGGGCCAGGACGATGAGCAGCCCCACCAGGCCACAGACCCCCAGGAAGGGCAGCAGCCAGGCGGCCGCCGGCACTCCCCGGGCCCGGGCGTCGCGCCCGCCCCCGGCTTCGGCCCGGGCCAGAATCTCCTGGCTGTTGGGAGCCAGGAACACCAGCGCCAGAATGCCGCCCAGCCACACCAGCACCTGGGGCTGGAAGCCGGGCGCCGGCGAGAAGACCACGGCCCCGTCGCCCAGCAGGCCGGCCAGCCAGCCCAGGGCCGATTCCCACCCCACGGGCAGGACCAGGCCGTTGAGGCCCGCCAGGCCGGTCAGCACGTTGCGGGCCGCGCCCCAGTCCTCGGCCCGGAAGAATACCCAGGCGATCACCACGGCCAGGAAGGTGAGCGCCCGCCCCATGACGCGCCCCGAAAGGCCGCCGTCCCGGCCCGGCCCGCGCAGGGCGTGCCAGGCGTGGTTGATGACCAGGTACAGGCCGTGCAGCCCGCCCCACAGCACGAAGTTCCAGCTGGCGCCGTGCCACAGGCCGCCCAGCACCATGGTGACCATCAGGTTGCCATACCGGCGGACCCGGCCGTGGCGGTTGCCGCCCAGGGGCACGTACAGGTAGTCCTTCAGGAACCGCGAGAGGGTCATGTGCCAGCGGCGCCAGAAGTCGATGATGCTGGTGGCCTTGTAGGGCGAGGCGAAGTTCAGGGGCAGGACGATGCCGAACATGCGGGCCAGGCCGATGGCCATGTCGGAATAGCCCGAGAAGTCGAAATAGATCTGGAACGCATAGGCCAGGGTGCCGATCCAGGCCGGCAGCAGGGTGGGCGCCGCGGCCCCGGCGCCGTTGAACAGGGCATCGGCGTGGATCGCCATGCCGTCGGCCAGCACCACCTTTTTCTGCAGGCCGATGACGAAGATGGCGGCGCCGGCCGCCATGTCGGAAAGGTGCAGGCGCCGGGCGCCGCGCCGTTCGAACTGCGGGATGATCTCGCTGTGGTGGACGATGGGCCCGGCGATGAGCTGCGGAAAGAAGCTGACGAACAGCACATAGTGCAGCAGGTCCGTGTCGCGCACCTTGCCCTGGTACACATCCACCAGATAGGCCACCTGCTGGAAGGTGAAGAACGAGATGGCCAGGGGCAGGACCAGGCCCGGATCGGGCACCGCCGTGCCCAGCAGCAGGTTCACGTTGCCGACGAAGAACCCGGCGTACTTGAACAGGCCGATGAGGCCCAGGTTGAACGCCACGCCCAGGGCCAGCAGGCGCCTGTCCCGCCGCGCCGCCAGGGCCTGGCCCAGCCCGTAGTTGGCGCCGATGGACGCCAGCAGCAGCAGCAGATAGGGCGGGTTCCAGTAGGCGTAAAAGAACAGCGAGGTGACGGCCAGCCACAGGAACTGGGGCCCGCGCGACGGCACGGCGCTGAGCACCGCATAGCCGGCCAGCACGGCGGGCAGGAAGGCCAGCAGGAAGACGGTGGAACTGAACAGCATCTAGCGCGCCCCCGCCTGCAGGTGGCGGGCCAGAAGATCGGCGGCCAGGGCGTGGCCGGTGGGGTTCCAGTGCCCGTCGTTGGCGAAGTAGTAGGACAGCGGGGCGCCGCCCCGTTCCAGGGCCGCCAGGGGGTCCACCACGTCCAGGTTCCGGGCCCGCAGCCGGGCCGCGAAATCCTCGTGGACTTGGCGCAGGGCGGCGGTGCTGTCGCCGCTCCACAGGCCGCGGGCGGGAATCAGCAGGACCGTCAGGTCGTGGCGGCGCGCGAAGGCGGCCAGCCAGTCGGCCGAGGCGTCCAGGGCCCGGGCGTCGGGCACCCGCGCCGCGAGGTCCGCCATGGGCACGATGAGCCCCAGGGCCTCGGCCACATGGCGCAGCCCTTCGGAACGGTGCACCAGGGTGGTGGCCAGGAAATAGAGGCCCGAATGGGCCGTCAGGTATTCCTTCACGTCGCGCAGGCCGAAGGGGGCCGAAGGGGGCGGAGGCGGCGCCAGGGCCGGAACCGGGGAAGCGGCCGAATCCGCGCCGTCCGGCGGCGGATAGGCCACCAGATCATTGCCCATGTTCACCGCCAGGATGACCTTGCCCACGGGGCGCCCCATGGATTGGACCCAGCGGATAAGCTTGCCATAGCCTTCAAGGTCTTCGGGCGAGCCCAGGTTGAACACCCGGCGGTGCAGGCGTTCGGCCAGTTGGTCCGACAGGCGTTCGTCCCGTTCCACGCCCCAGCCGAACACGAAGGAATCCCCCACCATCAGCAGGTCGTCGGCCGTGGCCGTGGCGATGTCCTTGTCGTCGCGCAGGCCGTGGCGGTTGAACCGCACCAGGACATTATAGTCGCCGGAATTCTTGACCAGCCGCCGGGTGGCGTTGGGCGGCCCCAGCACGGGTCGGTCCGCCGTGGCCGGGACGAAGCGCATGTGCTGGTTGGGGTCGTAGTCCGGCAGGGCCAGGCGCACGGCCAGCTCCTGCGCCGCCACGCCCGCCAGCAGGGACACCAGGGCCAGGGCCCACCACCGTCCGCGCGCGGCGCGCCTGTCCACGGTCCGCGTTTCCACGGCCCGCGTCACAGCCCCCAGCGGGCCGCCCATTCCGGGTCGGCCTGGTAGATGCGGTAGACGGTTTCCATGGTGCGCAGCGCATCCTCGGAAGATCCGTCGCGGATGGGCCCGCCGCGCAGCACGGCGTCGGCGAACTCGGCGATCTCGTCGGCCCAGGACGGATCGGAATTGTACCTAATGGTCTGTTCACGGGGGTCGCCCTTGTCGTCGGCGCTGGGCCAGACGGTGGTCAGGGTTTCCGCCCCATAGCTTTTCGAGCCCGACAGGATGCCGCTGAGGATCAACCCGCCGCGTTCCAGCGCCACCTCCAGGCGGAACCGGTGGCGCCATTCCGTGGCCGTGGAATGGAGCATCCCCACCACGCCCCCTTCGGTGCGCATCAGGGCGAAGGCGTTGTCTTCCACGTCGTGGCCCCAGTGGGTGTTGGAGACATAGGCGTGAACATCCGTGAACTCGCCGCCGAACAGGCGCATCAGGTCCACCATGTGGATGCCCTGGTCCAGCAGGATGCCGCCGCCGGCCACGGCCCGGTCGACCCGCCAGTCGCAGTCCTGGCCGAAGCTGATGAACTTGGACTTGCCGTAGACGCCGCGCAGGTTCAGCACCCGGCCCATCTGCCCGCCGCGCAGGATCTCCAGCGCGTCGCGCACCGATTCGTGGTAGCGGTGGTTGAAGCCGTATTTCAGGCGCAGGTCCGGGTGCTGGGCCTCGACGGCGCGCACGGCCTGAATGTCCGCCACCGTGCGGCCCGGCGGCTTCTCGCAGAACACGTGCAGGCCCCGTTCCAGCCCGGCCATGGTCACTTCCGGCGCGATGTCGTTGGTCATGCAGACGAACAGGGCGTCCAGGTCCTGGCCCAGCAGATCGCGGTAGTCGCGATAGGCCACCACCCCGTTGCCGGCCACCGGTTCGCCGTCAGCCGTGAACGTGCGGTCGCACACGGCCACCGTTTCCATGTCGTCGCGGGCGTCGATGACCTGGCGGCGCCGTTGCCCCACCACGCCGTAGCCGGCGATACCGATGCGCAGAGGCTTGGTCATTTCTCCGGCGTCCGGTACAGGTCCGACACGGCGTCGTTGGGGCGGCCCAGGCGAGTGGACTGGTCGTCGCTGTCCACGGCCACCCAGTCCCCGGCCTCGTCGGAGCGGTAGAAGGCATGCAGCAGCTTCACCGAGGCCAGGGCGTCGTCGCGGCTGACCGGATAGGCCGTGCCGTCGCGGAAGAAGGCGGCGATGTCGCCGTACATCTTTTCGTGCCCGTTGCCGTAGACGCAGGTGGAGAAGTCCTCGGAATGGGCGGCGCAGGCGGCCGGGTCCGGGGTGAAGACCTGCAGTTCGTTCACCGCGATGCCGCCGATCTGCGCCAGGCCCTTGGAGCCGACGATGGACAGCGACGCCTCGAAGTCGTCCGGCCGGGCGGCGGTGGTGACCTCCAGGTTGCCCACGGCGCTGCCGCCGTAGGTGAGGGTGGCGACCACCGTGTCCTCCACCTCGATCTCGGCGCCGAGCGTCCGCATGGTGGCGTTGACCCGCGCCACCTCGCCGCCCAGGTGGCGCAGCAGGTCCACGTGGTGGATGCCCTGGTTCGTCAGCGCGCCGCCGTCGTGGGAGAAGGTGCCGCGCCAGGGGGCCAGGTCGTAGTACCGCTGCGGCCGGCACCAGCGGGTGCGCACGCTCATGATGCGGATGTCGCCCAGTTCGCCGTTTTCGATGGCCTGGCGGACCCGCGTCACCGCCTTGTTGTAGCGGTTCTGGAACACCGGGAAGATGTGCAGGCCCCGCTTGTCGGCCCGGCCGTAGGCATCCACCAGCTGCTCGGGGCGCATGAAGGTGGGCTTTTCCATGATGATGTGCTTGCCCCAGCGGTCGATCATCTCGGTGCCGTGCTCGTGGTGCATGCCCGAAGGGGTGATCACCGCCACCACGTCCACTTCCGGGTGGGCGCGCAGCAGGGTGCGGTAGTCGGTATGCCAGGGCACGCCGAATTCCTCGCCATAGGCCCGGGCCTTGTCGGCCACCAGGTCGCACACGGCGGTCAGGGTCACGCCGTCCACGGCGGCGATGGAGCGGCAGTGGTGGCCGGCGATGCGGCCGCAGCCGATGACGGCCACGTGGATGGTGTGTTCAGTCACCGCTCTGGTCTCCCTTGGTCACGGCGTCGCGGATGCGTTGGATGAGGGGCCGGAACCTGTCCGGCGTGGTCATGGAAAAGCGGCTGAACCCGGCCAGGCAGGGTTCCTTGAAGTCGGCCCGGTAGTAGACGTGGCCTTCAAGGGCCGCGTGCACGGCCGGGGCCTGGGCGCCGAAGGCCACGTGGGCGAAGTTGCCGGCCCCGCGCAGCACGCGGAAGCCCAGCCCTTCCATGGCGTCCAGGAACAGGGCCTTGCCGGCCTCCAGCCGGGCCACGGAAACCTCCATGGCGTCCACCCGGTCCAGCATGCCCAGGAACACCTGGGCGGCCACGGTGCTGGTTTCGTACATGCCGCGGGTCTTCTGCAGGGCGGCGGCCAGGTCCGGCGCCGCGGCGCCGTAGCCGATGCGGAACCCGGCCAGGCCCCAGGCCTTGCCGGTGGAGCGCGACACCACCAGGTGGCCGTAGTCGCCAATCCATGGCAGGCAGGTGTCGCGGTGGAAGGGGAAGTAGGCCTCGTCCACCAGCATCACCGCGCCGGCTGCCCCGGCGGCCTCGACGATGGCCCGCAGGGCGGCGGGGTCGAAGGTGGTGCCCGTGGGGCTGTCCGGATTGGGCAGGCACACCAGTCGGGGGTTCTCAGCCCGGATGGTGTCGATCAGGCGATCCACTTCCAGTACCGGCCCGGCGTTGGAGGGGGCGTATTCCACGGCCACGGCCCGGGCCCCGAACATGCGGCTGTAGACCGGATACATGGCGAAGGTGGGGGCCGTGTGGATGACCGTGTCGCCGGGCGAGACGAAGGCCTCGAAGGTGGCGCGGATCACCCCGTCGGACCCGGCGGCCACGGTGACGGACTGGGCCGACACGCCCAGCCAGTCGGCCAGCTTGCGGTACAGCGGCCCCGTTTCCGGGTAGCTGTAGAGGGCTTCCGGGCGGATGTTCCGCAGCACCTCGGCGACCACGGCGGCCAGCTCTGGGTCAGCATTCTCGTTCTTGTCCAGCCACAGGCGGTCGCCGTCGCGCCAGTCCCCGGCGGCGGCGTCGGGGCGCCACAGGCCGGGTTCGGCGATGGCGGGTTTGGGGGTGGGCCTTGGGGCGGGTTTGGGGGCGGAGGTCATGGCAGGCGCTACTGGCTTGTGGAAAGAAGATCGGGGTAGGCACCGGCCAGATATCCGCCCAGCACGTTGCCCACCATGTCCGTGCCCACGTCGGAATAGTGGGCGTCGTACCAGGAGATCAGGGAGACGCCGGGCCGGGTGAATTGTCGCAGGTCCAGGATGTCCAGGCCCCTTCCGTCCAGCAGTTCGAGCAGGCGTTCCGTGGCGGGTTCCTTGAGGTGGTAGTACGCCTCGCCATAGCCGGGCAGGATCACCATGGTGAACCGGGCGCCGCAGGCCCTGACGAGGGACGCCATGTCCTCGATCTGCCTGGCCGCGGTTCCGACGCTTTCTTCCGAATATTTGCCGCCCGGTTTCATCCGGGTCTGCACGTAACGGTCCGTGTCGATCTGCGTCACGCCGACCATCTTCTCGATCACCTGGCGAGGATGAATGCCGCGTTCCGACAGGTAGGTGCGGATATGCACCAGGCGAAGCGTGTCGGTGGGCTTCCAGGCGGTCGACGTCCTTTTGGCCAGGCCGGCCTGGAATTGTTCGGGCGTCCGCTCCCTGCCGTCGGATTCGCGGCGATTGACCAGGTAACCGTCAAACACCGTCTTGTAGTCGGCGATCGTCCCGTCGATCCGCGTGTCGTTGTAGTAGTACATGTAGAAGACGTGGCGCGGCTTGAGGCCGCCGCATTCGCGGGCCAGGGTCCGCGCGATCTGGATCGGCCCGTAGCCCGGAACGCCAAGGTTGAGGACCTCGGCCCCCGGAAGACGCTGCGCCGTCTTGGCCACGAAGCCGTGTTCCAGGTCCAGCGGCAGGCCGAACGTGAAGCTGTCCCCCGCGATCAGGATGCGCGGCCGGCCGTCCAGGGCCCATTCCGGCCCCCGGAAACCGCGGCTGTTGACGCGGATTTCCGCAGACGGGCCTCGGGTCAGCAGCCGGCCCTCGAAGTTGGGGGTCAACCCGTACCCGGTTTCGTCGTCCACTCTGTACAGGCCCTGCAGGGCCGGCGGTTCCTTGACGAAGAACAGGTAGCACAGGCCATCGATCAGCAGCACCGAAACCGTCAGGGACAGAATCAGGACCAGGGCATTCGCGATTACGCTTTTCTTGGCTGAAGTCATGGCGTCGAGTCCGTTGATCCGGTTTCCGGGGCCTCAGGTAAGCGCGGGCGCCCCGTCTTCGTCCCGCATCAGTTCGGCCAGCCTGACCATGCGCGCGAAGGAGGGATTGTCCTGGCACAGTTCCGTAAAGGTGCCCTCGCCGGTCACCCTGCCGTCTTCCATGTAGTACAGGCGGTCACAGGCGCTGACCGTGCTCAGGCGGTGGGCGATGATCAGGATGGTCTTTGTCCGGCTCAGGTCATGAATGACCTTGGTGACGGCCACTTCCGTCTCGGCATCGAGGGCCGAGGTGGCTTCGTCCATGATGATGATGTCGGGATCCGGATAGAGGGCCCGGGCAATGCCCAGCCGCTGGCGCTGGCCGCCCGAGAACCGGGACCCCGATTCGCCGACCCGCGAGTCCAGACCATCGGGCATTTCGGCGACCACGTCCGAAAGCTGGGCCATGTCCAGCGCGGCCCGAACCCGGTCGTCATCGATCTGATCGTCGTCCAGACCGAACGCCACATTGCGCCGCAGGCTGTCGTCCAGCAGGTAGATCTGCTGCGGCACGTAGCCGAACCGGCGCTGCCATCCCTGGGGGTTCGCGGCGATGTCGCGCCCGTCCGCCAGGACCTGCCCGCCCGTGGGCGGATGGATGCCCAGGATGACGTCGGCCAGGGTCGTCTTGCCGGCCCCGGACGGGCCGACCAGCGCTACCGAGGCATGACGCGGCAGGTTCAGGGTCACGTTGTCGAGCACGCGCTTGTCCGTGTCGGGATAAACGTAGGTCACGTCCTGGACTTCCAGGCCCTTTTCGAAGGTCATGTCCGGCCCTTCGGGCGCGTGCACCGAAGCCTCCTGGCGCAGGACCATGTGGTAGTCGTCCATCACCGTCTTGACGGCGGGTTTGCCCGTCTTGATGTTGTTCAGCGCCATCACCACCCGCCCCAGGCTGGGCATCATGCGGAAGGCGGCAACCCCGAACAGCCCCAGCAGAGCAATGATCTCGGTGCCGGACCGGCCCGTCGACAGGACGTAGAGCACCGTCAGGATCATGGCCGTGACGGTGACGATCTCGATCATCGGGCGGGGGATCGACGTCAGAAAGACCCGGGACCGGCGGATTTCGGCGATTTCGGCCACCAGTTCGGTGAAATGGCGCTCGAAATAGTCCTGCCGGTTCAGGATCTTGATTTCCTTGATGCTGCCGAAGGTCTGCTGGAGGGTCTTGAGGCACAGCTTTTCCAGCTTCTGCGACTGGGCACCGTAGTATTCCATGCGCTTGCGGAACGTGGCGTAGAACACGGCGAACACGCCGCTTACCAGCGAGAAGGTGAACAGGGTCACCACCGGATCGGCCATCATCAGGATGACGACGATTCCCAGGATCACCACCGCCTCTGTGGCCAGTTCGATCATGCCCTGAAAGGCCGAATCGAACATCTTCGTCACGGCGCCCTGCAGGTTCCAGATGAGGTCGGCGGAATTGCGCTTCAGGTGGAATTCATAGGGCGCGTGCAGGTAGCCCCTCAACAGGCGCCGCGACAGCGAGACGGTGGACCCGTTGATGAAGCGCAGCTTCAGGTGGGTCGCCAGCAGGTACAGCAGGTTCTTGGCATACAGGACCAGACAGATGGCGATGGCCGCGGCGACGATGAACTGGCGCTCGTTGTCCAGGGCCAGGAACTGATACGCCCTTTCCAGCAGCGCGTGGTCGTGCAGGGTCTTGGGCTCGGAAACCAGCTTGAAGAACGGGAACAGGATTCCGATGCCCACCGCTTCCAGCAGGGAGTTGATCAGGGTCAGCGCCCACACGCCGGTCACCTGCCGCCGCCCCCGCGCATCCAGCACGGAATACAGATCCTTGATCATGGTCCACATCTAGGCGGCGTCCCCGAAGCCCGTGCCCGTCACAGCGCCATGAACCGCCGGAAGATGCCCAGCCCGGCCGGGCCGCTTTTTTCGGGATGGAACTGGCAGCCCAGGATGCTGCCCCGGCCAGCGGCGGCCGTGAGTTCCCGGCCGTCGTAGTCGGCCACGGCCAGGCGGTGGGCCGGGTCCCGCGGCACGAAATGGAAGGCGTGGACGAAATAGAAGGCGCTGCCGGTCGCCACGTCGGCCAGGGCCGTGCCGTCCCAGGCGCCGTGGCGGTCGGGCCGCACCGCGTTCCAGCCCGTGTGGGGCACCCGGTGGGGCCGGCCGTCGGCCGCTTCCGGCGGCACCGGGATGGTGTCGCCGGCGATCAGGTCCAGGCCCGGGGTGTCCACGTATTCCTCGCCCCGGGTGGCCAGAAGCTGCAGCCCCAGGCAGATGCCCAGCAGCGGCCGTTCCGCCGCCGCCACCCGGTGGATGGGCTCGATCAGGCCGCGCGACGCCAGTTCCGCCATGCCCCGGGGAAAGGCCCCCACGCCCGGCAGGACCAGGCGCTCGGCCGCCGCCACGGCGGCCGGGTCGGCGGTCAGGTCGACCCGCGCGCCCACGTGCTCCAGCGCCTGGCAGACGCTGAACAGGTTGCCCATGCCGTAGTCGATGACGGTGACGGTGGGGGTGCTCACAGGGGCCTCGCGTTCACCCCGGCGGCCCGGGCGCCGTCCCGGATCTCGGGGAGGGTCAGGCGGTTGAAGTGCAGGCAATCGGCCATGCAGGCGGCGTCGGCCCGCTTGGCCACGGCCACCAGGTCGTCCACCGAGCCCATGCCGCCGCTGGCCACCACGGGCACGGACACGGCGTCGTGCATGGCCGCCATCAGGTCCAGGTCGAAGCCCTTGCGGGTGCCTTCCCGGTCCACCGAGGTGACCAGGACCTCGCCGGCGCCCCGGTCCACGGCTTCGCGGACCCAGTCGACGGCGTTGCGGTGGCTGCGCTCGCGGCCGTTGTCGTAGTAGGCCTCCCAGGTGCCGTCGGGCTGGTGCTTGGCTTCCACCGACAGCACCACGGCCTGGTTGCCGAACCGGTCGGCGATGCGCGAGATGACCTCGGGGTCGGCGATGGCCGCCGTGTTCAGAGCCACCTTGTCGGCCCCGGCGTTGAACAGGGCCCGGGCGTCCTCCACCGAGCGGATGCCGCCGCCCACGGTGATGGGCACGAAGATCTCGCGGGCCGTTTCCCGCACCACGTCGACCAGGCTGTTGCGGCCGTACAGGCTGGCCACGATGTCCATGTACAGGATCTCGTCGACCCCCTGGCGGTAGTAGTCGACGGCCCGGTCGCGCGGGTTGCCGACCACCCGCAGGCCTTCCAGCTTGATGGTCTTGACCAGGTTGGGGGCCTTGACGTCCAGCCGGGCGATGAGGCGGAAGAAGCTCATGGTCTAGGCCAGCATGTCCGATATCAGCGGCGTGCCGGCGGCCACGGCGCGGCCCAGGCGGCGGCCCAGCACGTCGCCCAGGCGGTCGGGCGACAGGCCCGTGCCCGGCCGCTGGGCCACCAGGTCGGCGGCCGACAGGACAGTGCCGGCGGGCAGGTCGCGGACCGCCGTCAGGCTCTTGCGGGCCCAGTCGGCCGAGGCCTTCTCGG
>JAGREA010000055.1 GCA_020446745.1 Rhodobacterales bacterium
CTGTCGGTCCTGGCCTGCGGCCTGTTGTGGCTGGCCGCCGGCGCCGCCCCGGCGGCCGAGCCGGCGCCCCGGTTCCAGACCATGCTGGACGAGGCCCGGGCCGCCTTCGCGGCGCCCGAGGCCTATGTGGAGACGGCGCCCCCGGCGGTGGAGGGCTTCGCCTTCGACCGCGCCCTGGCGGCCCCCGACGGGGCCCTGGTGGCGGCCTATGCGGTGCGGCCCATCGCCCGCATGGAGATCGACTACAACGACCCCCACAGCTCGGCCCCCAACCCCAACCACATCTTCCCGCTGGTGTACGAGGCCCTGGTGGGGCGCCTGTCGGGCGGCGGCGCGACGCCGTCGCGGGACTTCCCGCCCCAGGACGCGCAACAGCGCTTCAACGCCGACTGGGCCAGCGCCACGGCCTTCGACGTGGACCCGGCGGTATCCCGGGACTACCGCCAGGGCTTCCTGCTGGCCCTGCACAAGAACGGCCTGGCCGACACCTATACGCTGTTCCTGTACAACGACCCGGCCACCGCCAAGACCCGCATCAACACCCTGCTGACCAGTTTGATGTTCCGCTAGGCGCCTACAGGCCGCGGAACCAGTCGGCCTGAATGTCCACCTTCTCGATCATGGTGGTGGTGACGCCCAGTTCGTACTGCTTCAGCAGGTCGCACAGGCGGTCGCCGTCGATCAGGTCGATGGCGATGGCGCCGTCGCGGGTGGCCTCTTCCGACGCCTGGCTGGTGAAGGTGCCCGTGGTGATGAACAGGCCCTTGTCGGCCCGGCCCTGGAGCGCGCCCCGGAAGTCGCGGATTTCCTTCGACCCCACGCTGCCCTTCCACCGCTTGCACTGGAAATAGACCTGAAACGAGACCAGGTTGACCCGCAGCACCCCCACGCCGTCGATGCCCCCGTCGCCGGTCTTGCCGCGCACCTCCACCTTGATGAACCCGGCCTCGCGCAGCAGCCGCTGGGACAGGCGTTCGAAGGCGGATGGGTCCATGTCGCGCAGTACGTCGAGCAATCGGTCCTTCCAGGGGCCATCTTCGGGGTCATCGGTCGGCCTGTGATCCTCTGATTGGTCCTGGCTTTCGGAAGACAGATCTGCCTCGGCAGCTTCGGCGGCCTTCTGCGCCTGCCGAATGGCCCGGCGGCGCTCCCGTTCCTCGGCGTTCACCTGGTCCCGGATGGCGACGGTCTGATCGCGGGACGTGATCGCCTCGCCCGCATCGGTCAGGGCCCAGACACCGCGGGACGAGTTCACCAGGGCCCCGCCGCGTTTCAGGTACGTGCGGGCCCAGGAAAGATAGTATTTCAGCTTGTTGGTGTTGTTGTCCGGCATGATGAAGGCCTGTTCGGCCTCGCTCACGCCTTCCATTTCCACCACCTTTTCGTCCAGTTCGTGGATCGACGCCGAGCCACCCATGGCGCCCAGGGCCTGGACCGTGACCAGCATCAATTGCGGCAGGTCGGGAAAGGCCGTTTCGTCGATGGTGAAGGTGCGGGTCATGGTCGGGGCTCCGGGAACGGGTCAGCGGGGCAGGAAGTAGCGGGTTTCGGCGCCGTCGCCGCCGGCCCGCGCGGTGCCGGCGGCCACCAGGGTGGCCAGCACCCGGTTCACCCGCTTCTTACGCTTGGCGGTGTTGCGGCCGTCGAAGGCGGCGGCGATGTCGGCGGGCCGGGCCGGCGTGTCGGCCTTGGCCAGGATCTCGCGCACGGCGCGGATCTGGTCCAGCTCGTCGCCGGGCCACTTGGGCTTGCCGGCGGCGGGCGCCACGGCCAGGTCGGCTTCCACCTGCTCGCCGGCCGGCGCCTTGACCTTGTGGCCCAGCTTGGGGATCTGGTAGTCGGGCCGCAACCAGCGCACCAGGCCCCGCGCCTCCTCCGCCGCCCGCTCCCAGTTGAGGGCCACCAGCCGGCCCAGCAGGTCCTCCTCGGCGGCCTCCTGCTCCGGCGTCTTGTGGGGGCTGGGCGTGGTGGCCCCGGGCTTGCCGACCAGGGCGGGGATCAGGTCTTCCCAGCCGTAGGCCTCGAAGGTAGCGCGGTCGATCTGGTCGTGGATGTCCTTCAGGACGGCCACCAGCCCGGCGTCATAGATGTCCCGCTCCTTGTCCGACAGCGGCGGCACGTCGCAGCCGTTGTCCAACTCGCGCACCCGTTCGAGCACGTTGTAGAGGCCCGTCATGGTGAGGAAGTCGTGGGCGGCCAGGCGTTCCTTGCGGAAGGTATCGAGGCGTTCGCCGAGGTTGGCAAGGTAAACCACCAACTCATATTTAGAGCCATCACTCACACAAGCGGGAAATGGAAAAGGGTCGAAGGTACGGGATTTTGAGTAACGTGAGTCATTACCAACGCCCAACCACCCACCTGTGGAAAGTGCCCAGAAACCATTCAGGCGGGAAGAAAGGACAGCAAGATATTTAGGTTGTTCAGTTCCAATGCAAATTAGCATGTTGTCCGGCCGCACATTAGCATCAAGAAATTGGAAATACCTGTGTCGAGATGTTTCAACCGTCGCAACAAATCTTGGGAGTTGAGCCAAAACTGGCCGGAATTCTTTTCTCGGCTCTCCAAAAATCCACCAACTTCGGCGATAGCTGGCACGACTATTCTCATCTCTTTCCGGTTTCACCGTGTCGAGCACGTGTTGATAGACAGCAGGAAACCGTTCCTGGATCTGATCTTGTTTAAGGGAAAAGAGGTCGATGACCTTGACGTTCCGTGGTCGCTTGGCTAGGTCACGGCCATTTCGGTATTCGAGAATGTGCTCCTCCAACCCGGGCACTTTCTCTAAGCCAAGTGCAACGGCTCGTTCGGGTGAGACGATAAATCCGGAACCATGAAGTTTTACTCCCGGACTGGAAATCCCTTCATTCGATAGAAGCGGTTTCAGGCTGGAGGTGTCCGCACCGATCCTGAGAGTCGCCCCAATTCGTCCTTCCCGCTTCTCCAGACGCACCTCCGGCGTATCCGTATTCAGCCCCGCTTCCGAGATCACCGTCCCCAACACCCCCTCGGCCTCGCCCCTTTCCGCCACGGTCATGGCGATGCGCACGGCGGCCTTGTCGCTGGCCTTCAGCCAGGGGTGGTCGGGCACGGCGAAGACCAGGGACAGGGGCGTCTTGGCGGCCATGTGGCGTTCGATGACCCGGCGCGAAAAGGTCTGGGTAATGGAATTGGTGGTGATGAATCCGAACCGGCGCAGGGGGTTGGGCTTCGCCTTGATCCCCTTGGCCAATAGCAGGGTGGCCGCCATGTCCCAGAAGTGCATGACGAAATCCGCCCCGCCGGAGATCTTGGACCGGACCTTCCAGCAGGCATCGGCGTAGCCGTCGCCCAGTTCCGCCCGCATGCCTTTGCCGCCGATGAACGGCGGATTGCCAACGATGAACTCCACCTCGGGCCAGGCGGCGGGGCGAGGGTTGACGTAGGTGTAGTGCGGCACCTGGGCGTCGGGGTCGGGGATTTCCTCGCCGGTGATGGGGTTCAACTTCTTCGTCACCCCGTCCCAGCGGGACAGGGGCTTGCCGTCCTCGCCGCGCAGCAGGTCCTGGCGGTCGTAGGCCAGGATGGCGTCCTGTTCGCGGATGGTGCCGTAGGCGTCCAGCACCGGTTCCGTGATGGCGTCGGGCCCGCTGGTCCGAAGTTGCCATTTCAGGTAGCCGATCCACAGCACCAGGTCGGCGATGGGCACGGCGCGGGGGTTCAGTTCCAGGCCGTAAAACTGGTGGGGGCTGACGGTTTCGCCCAGCATGGCGAAGCGGGTCTGGTCCTCGCCCAGGGTGTCCAGGGCCTCCAGCACCTCGCCCTCCAGCCGCTTCATCAGCTCCAGGGACACGTACAGGAAGTTGCCCGTGCCGCAGGCGGGGTCCAACACCCGGGTGATGCAAAGCTGGTGGTGGAAGTCCTTCACCTCCTTCAGGGCGTCGGCGTCGTCGCCGGCCGCGTGCAGTTCCTGGGCCCGGGCCTGGACCGCTTCCCAATCGGCCCGCAGGGGTTCGATGATGGTGGGGATGACCAGGCGTTCCACGTAGGCCCGGGGCGTGTAATGGGCGCCCAGCCTGGCCCGCTCGCCGGGTTCCAGGGCGCGCTCCAGCAGGGTGCCGAAGATGGCCGGCTCCACGTCCTTCCAGTCGCGCTTGGCGGCCACGGCCAGTTCGTGGATGTCGTCGGCATCCAGGGGCAGGGCCTTGCGGGTCTTGAACAGGGCGCCGTTGAACCGCTTGACGGTGGCGTTCAGGTGCGGCGCGTAGCCGCCTTCGTCCATCACCCGCCACAGGCTTTCCAGGGCCGGCACCAGATGCTGGGGCGTGTCCTTCATCTGCTGCAGCAGGGCCTCGAACCCCTTGTCGGGCAGCAGGCCCACGTCCTCGGCGAACATGGTGAACAGGCAGCGCATCAGGAATTCGGCCACGTCCTTGGGGTCGTGGCGCCCTTCCAGGCGCTTGGCGATGCGGGCTAGGCGGCTGGCGATGTCGCGGGTGACCTCGGCCGACAGGCGGGCCGGGTCCAGGGTCAGGGGGGTGGTCCAGATGGCCCGCAGGCGGTCCCGCACCGCCGGGTCCAGCAGGTCGTCCATGGCGATGCGGTAGGTGCGCCGGTCGGGGAAATGGGCGTAGTTCTTCCCCTGGCCGGAGAAATCGGCGAACACCTCGATGACGTTGCCCACGTCGACGATCAGCAGGAACGGCGGATAGCCGTGGTCCACCGGCAGGGCGCGGGCGTAGTCGGCGGCCTGGTTGCGGGCCGCCACCATCACCCGGTCCCACGACGGGGTGCCCCGCTTGGCCTGTCCGGGCTTGCGTTGCGCGCCATCGTCGGGCAGCAGGGCCAGCTGGTCGGCCGGCGGCCGCTTCCGCTTGCCGGACTGCTTGGCTTCCAGGATGAAGCAGCCAAGCTTGTAGCAGTCGATGCGCCCCGGAGATGTCGTTCCGTCCGGGTGTTTGAAATCCACCCGCCGCTCGAACACGTAGTCGTTGTGCTGATTGTTTTCCTGGGTCATGTCGGGGCGCGGCAGGCCCAGATGGTCGCACAGATGAGTAATGAAAAGCTGGTAGTTGGCCAGTTCCGAGCCGCCGGAACCCTTGGCTTCGGCGATGAAGGCCTGCAACGCGGCGGTGTCGGTGGATGGCTCGTTCCCCATGGACGGAACTCTAGTCCGTCGCGGAGTCCGCGTCCATGGCCGGGCGCCGTCCGCAACGGCTTATGCCTGTGATGGTTGCGCCACCCGGGGATGGGCTGGCGGGCGGGCCGGCGGACCCCGCGAAGAGGTGGCGGGAATCCGTCACACCGATTACGGTACGGGGACCGCCCCCGCGGCCGATTCCAGGAACCCCATGCCCCGTCCCGCCTCCCTCCGCGCCCTGCTGCCGCTCTGCCTGACCCTGGCCGCCTGCAACCCGGCCACCCGCGAGGTGGTGCAGACGGACCCGGACCGCCCGGCCCACCACGCCCCCGGCGGCGGGTTCCGCAATACCCAGATCACCGACCCGTCGAAGACCCTGTTCGACTACCTGGCCATGAAGCACTTCGGCAACCATCCCTGGGCCGACCACGCGGCGCGGGCGGCCGAGGTGCCCGTCCACCCGGTGGACATGGCGGCCATCGGCGCCCCCGGCGCGGCGCCCCAGGTGACCTGGCTGGGCCATTCCACCTTCCTGATCCAGGCCGGCGGCATGGCGGTGCTGACCGACCCGGTGTTCGCCGATCGGGCCTCGCCGTTCTCCTTCGCCGGGCCCAGGCGCTACGTGCCCCACGTGATCGACTACGCCGCCCTGCCGCCCATCGACCTGGTGATCATCAGCCACAACCACTACGACCACCTGGACGAAACGGCCATCGGCATCCTGGGCAACGGGCCGCGCTATGCCGTGCCCCTGGGCCTGAAGGCCTGGTTCACCGACCAGGGCGTGGCGCCGGACCGGGTGACGGAATTCGACTGGTGGGACGAGAAGACCCTCGCCGGGCGGCCCGTCACCGCCCTGCCGTCGCAGCACTGGTCGGCCCGCGGCCTGGGCGACCGGCGCCGCACCCTGTGGGCCAGCTGGCTGCTGGAGCTGCCGGGCCTCACCCTGTGGTTCGCCGGCGACACCGGCTACAACCCCGTGCAGTTCAAGCAGATCGGCCAGCACGTGCGGGACAAGGGCGGGGCCATCGACCTGGGGCTGATCCCCATCGGCGGCTACCTGCCCCGGTCGTTCATGGGGCCCTACCACGTGAACCCGGAAGAGGCCCTATATGTGCACCGGGACGTGGGGGCGCGCCGCAGCATCGGCATGCACTGGGGCACCTTCCCCCTGACCGCCGAGGGCCCCGGCGACCCGGTGCGCGACCTGGCGGCCGGGCGCGACCGCCTGGGCATCGCCCCCGAGGCCTTCTCCACCATGGCCGTGGGCGAGACCCGGGTGGTTCAGCCCGCCCCCGATCAGCCGGCCCCCGTTCAGCCGGCCCCCGTTCAGCCCGCCAGGGCGGCCAGGTCCCCCAGCGACGGGGCGAACCAGTAGGCCCCGGTGACGGGTTTCGAGAATTCCACCAGCCGGTCGTGCAGGCCGTCGCCCGACACGCCGAACATGCGCTGAAGCTGGATGTCGATGCGCCCCGGGTGGCAGGCGAAGGCCTGGAAGTACAGGCCGTGTTCGTCCATGCCGCCGAAGGGGAAGCTGCGGCGCCAGATCTTCTGGGCCACGCCGTCCACCTTCACGTCGGTGCGCGCCACGTGGGACGTGGGCGGCATGGCGTCGCCTTCCAGCTCGATGGAATCCACCTTGGTGCGGCCGATCACCCCTTCCTGTTCCTTCACCGGCAGGGCGTTGAAGGATTCCAGGTCGTGAACCCATTTCTGGGTGAACCAGTAGGCCCCGCCGGCCCCCGGCTGGCCGTCCGGCACCAGGGCGTGGAGCAGGCGGTCGTCGCCCTTGGGGTTGGCCAGGCCGTCCACGAAGCCGGTCAGGTCGCGCAGGTCGTGGTACATGAAGCCGGGCTGTTCCAGGGTGCGCGTGAAGGGGCCGTCCAGCACCCCGTCGGCGGCCCGGGCGGCGTCGAAGGTCAGGTCCGTGCCGGGCGCCTTCACCCACACCAGCAGGTCGCCGCCGGTGACCGGGGCCGTGGGCCCGTCGGGGCCGGGCACGCCGTCGAAGGGTTTCAGGTCGGCCGGCAGGCGATCGCCGGCCAGGCCGGCATAGAATTCGGCCCCCAGGCCGATCACGTGGTCGATGCCGGCCAGGGCCGCCTGCAGGCGGGCGATCACGCCGCCCACCTGGTCGGGCGCCACGTCGGCGGCGCTGTATTCCAGGGCGTAATGGTGGGAACGGGTGTCGGCGAAGATGCCGGGCTGGGGCGTGCTCATGGGATGCCTTGTCTGCTGTGCGGTGGGGAAGGGCCAGTCTAGGCCATCCCGCCGCCGGGCGGAAATGCACAGTGCGCAACGCCGCCGGCCATCCCGCCTTCCGTGACAGCCCCGTGGCACCGGTCACCCGGGCGTTGAACAAACCTGCGCGCGTGCGCATGTTGTGGGAATCAGGCCCGGCGTTCTGGGAGCCGCCGGGCCGTCCGATGCCACGGGAGGGCATGTTCCATGACCAAGCTGACCATCAACGGGACCGCGTATGACGTGGCGGCCACGGGCGACATGCCGCTGCTGTGGGCCATCCGCGACCTGGTGGGCCTGACCGGCACCAAGTTCGGCTGCGGCCAGGCCCAGTGCGGCGCCTGCACCGTGTGGCTGGACGGCGAACCGGTGCGGTCCTGCCAGACCTTCGTCGAGGACGTGGGCAACGCCAACATCACCACCATCGAGGGCCTTCAGGGCCGGGTGGCCGAAACCGTGCAGGCCGTGTGGGCGGACCTGGACGTGCCCCAGTGCGGCTACTGCCAGTCGGGCCAGGTGATGGCCGCCGTGGCCCTGCTGAGCGCCAACCCCAAGCCCGCCGACGCCGACATCGACAGCGCCCTGTCGGGCAACCTGTGCCGCTGCGCCACCTATCACCGCATCCGCGCCGGCATCCACGAAGCCGCGCGCCGGCTGGAGGGCTGACCATGAACACGATCCAACGATTCCAGACGCCCGCCGCCAGCCGCCGCGCCTTCCTGATCGGCGCCGCCGCCACGGCCGGCGGCCTGGCCGTGGGCTTCGGCCCGGCCCGCGCCGCCCAGCCGGCGGCCGCCGAGGCCGGCCCGGCCAACCCCTTCACCGCCTACGTGACCATCGCCCCCGACGATACCGTCACCATCCTGTCGGCTCAGTTCGACATGGGCCAGGGCAGCTACCACGGGGTGGCCACCCTGGTGGTCGAGGAACTGGGCGCGTCGTGGGACCAGGTCACGGTGGAAGGCGTGGCGGGCAACCCCAAGCTGTACGGCAACATCGTCTGGGGCGGCGCGTTCCAGGGCACCGGCGGGTCGTCCTCCATGGTCACCTCGTTCGACCGCTACCGCCTGGCCGGGGCCACGGCCCGGACCATGCTGGTGGCCGCCGCCGCCCGGGCCTGGGGCGTGCCGGCCGGCGAGATCACCGTGGCCGAGGGCCAGGTGCGCCATGCGTCGGGCAAGGCGTCGGGCTTCGGCGCCCTGGCCGCCGCCGCGGCGGCCCTGCCCGTGCCCGCCGACGTGCCCCTGAAGGACCGCAAGGACTGGACCCAGATCGGCGCCGATTCCCTGCGCCGGTTCGATTCCGCCGCCAAGGCCAAGGGGCAGCAGGACTACACCATCGACCTGAAACTGCCCGGCCTGCTGACGGCGGTGATGATCCACCCGCCCCGGTTCGGCGCCACGGTGCAGGCCGTGGACGCCGCCAAGGCCAAGGCCATGCCCGGCGTGGTGGACGTGGTGACCGTGCCCAGCGGCGTGGCCGTGGTGGCCGAGCACATGTGGGCGGCCCTGAAGGCGCGCGACGCCGTGACCGTCACCTGGGACGAGAGCAAGGCCGAAAAGCGGGGCTCCGACGCCATCCTGGCCGCCTGCGCCCAGGCCGCCCGGAGCACGCCGGCCCATTCGGCCCGGGCCGACGGCGACGCCGCCGGGGCCCTGGCCGGGGCGGCCAAGGTGGTGGAGGCCGAATACACCTTCCCCTACCTGGCCCACGCGGCCATGGAGCCCCTGAACGCCGCCGCCCGCATCAACGCCGACGGCACCGTGGACCTGTGGGGCGGCCTGCAGAACCCCGACCTGTACCAGTTCCAGGCCTCCCAGGTGGCCGGCGTGACGCCCGACAAGGTGCGCCTGCACGTGCTGAAGACCGGCGGCGGGTTCGGCCGCCGGGGCGTGCCCGACGGCGACATCATCATCGAGACCGTATCGGTGGCCAAGGCCCTGGGCGGCAACGCCCCGGTGAAGGTGCAGTGGACCCGCGAGGAGGACATGCGCGGCGGGCACTACCGCCCGGCCTATGTGCACCGCCTGCGGGCCGGCCTGGACGCCGACGGCGCCATCGTCGGCTGGGAGCACCACATCGCCGGCCAGTCCATCCTGAAGGGCACGCCCTTCGAGGGCATGGTGAAGGACGGCGTGGACGTGACCTCGGTGGAGGGGGCCGCCACCCTGCCCTACGCCATCCCCAACCTGTCGGTGGGCCTGACCACCCTGGACTTCGGAATCCCCGTCCTGTGGTGGCGGTCGGTGGGCTCCACCCACACGGCCTATTCCACGGAAACCTTCCTGGACGAGCTGGCGGCGGCGGCGGGCAAGGACCCCCTGGCCCTGCGCCTGGCCCTGCTGAAGGACCATCCGCGCCACGCCGGGGTGCTGCGGCTGGCGGCGGAAAAGGCCGGCTGGGGCCGCGCCCTGCCGCCGGGCCGGGCCCTGGGCCTGGCCGTGCACGAAAGCTTCTCCAGCTTCGCCGCCCACGTGGCCGAGGTCTCCATGCAGGACGGCCGGCCCAAGGTGCACCGGGTGGTGGCGGCCGTGGACTGCGGCACGGTGGTCAACCCCGACGGGGTGCGGGCCCAGGTGGAAGGCTCCATCGGCATGGGCCTGGGCGCCGCCATGGCCGAACGGGTGACGCTGACCGACGGCGTGGTGGACCAGGGCAACTACGACACCTATACGCCGCTGCGCATCGACGCCATGCCGGACGTGGAGGTGCATATCGTGCCGTCCACGGAAGGCCCCACGGGCATCGGCGAACCGGGCCTGCCGCCCGTGGCCCCGGCGGTGGCCAACGCGGTGTTCAAGCTGACCGGCGCCATGCCCCACACCCTGCCCTGGGTGACCTGACGCTCCTCCCCGCCCGCCGGCGTCCGTCGGCGGCGGCGGGTGGGGGGCACCACAGCGACACAGAGGCACAGAGAAAACGTGCCGGCTGAAACGCCCCTTTAACCACAGAGACCACCGAGGTTCACAGAGAATCCACAGAGGCTTCGCTGCGCGAAGCAGGAAAGGATTGCGCGCTTCGCGCGCCTCCACTTCTTCTTTGTGTAACCTCTGTGTCTCTGTGTCTCTGTGTCTCTGTGGTTCACCCCCCCCTTGGAACCCACCAGCCATAAGCACGCGCCCATTCCGTGCTTGTTCCTATCCCCTCCCGGGGGATAGGATATGGGACCAAGCCACCGAAGCGGAAACGGGCCATGGCCGGAACCCACACCTCCCACGCCGACGTCGTCAAGCGCCTGAACCGGGCCGACGGGCACCTGCGCAAGATCGTCGCCATGATCGAGGAAGGCCGCCCCTGCGTGGACGTGGCGCAGCAGCTGGCCGCCGTGGAGGCCGCCGTGCGCAAGGCCAAGCAGGTCTACATCCGCGACCACATCGACCACTGCATGGACGGCCAGATGAAGGCCGGCCCCAAGCCCGCCGCCGTGCTGGCCGAGTTCAAGGACATCACCAAGTACCTGTAGGAAAGCGCCAGGAAAACCCGGCCATGGACCTGCACGCCGCCATCGCCCAAGGCACCGCCGCCCCCGTGGCGCTGCTGGCCATGGCCCTGCTGCTGGGCGGCCTGCACGGGCTGGAGCCGGGCCACTCGAAGACCATGATGGCGGCCTTCATCATCGCCGTGCGCGGCACCGTGGGGCAGGCGGTGCTGCTGGGCCTGTCGGCGGCCCTGTCCCACAGCCTGGTGGTCTGGGTGCTGGCCCTGGCCGCCCTGACCTGGGGCGGCGA
>JAGREA010000508.1 GCA_020446745.1 Rhodobacterales bacterium
AGATCGCCCACCTGCGGATCTTCCACGACGACGGCGGGAAGATGAACCGATCGCAGCTGGATGTGGGCTGCGGGGGCTAGGTGGTCAGCCAGTTCAGCGTGGCCGACGGCTGGCGCAAGGGCAACCGCCCCGGCTTCTCGGCCGCCGCCGGGCCGGAGGACGGGGAACGGCTTTATCGGATGTTCTGCCGCGACCTGGCGGCCCTGGGCCCCGGCGTGGCAACCGGCCGCTTCGGCGCCGAGATGGCCGTGCACCTGGTGAACGACGGGCCGGTGACCATCTGGATGGATACGGCGGATACGGCCTAGGCGGGAGTCCTTGCCGGACCCTCACCCCGGCCCTCTCCCTCAGGGAGAGGGAGGGCACGCCTTCTTCCTTCTCCTAAGACTCTTTCCTTTTCAGCCGCGCCGCCAGGTCCGCCACCACCCCGTCGATGTTCTCCAGCACGTCGTTGTCCCCGTACCGCACCACGGTGAAGCCGTCCTGGCACAGGCGGACGGTGCGGGCGGCATCCTTCCGTTCCTGCCTGTCCTGGCCATGCTGGCCGCCGTCCACCTCGACGATCAGGCGGGCTTCGTAACAGAGGAAGTCGGCGACGAACGGGCCCACGGGTTCCTGGCGGCGGAACTTGAAGCCTTCGACCTGGCGATCCCGCAGGCGTTGCCAAAGAGCCTGCTCCGCCCGGGTGGCCTGCTGGCGGAGGCGCCGGGGACGTGAGGGCATGGGCGATCCTCAAACCACTTGAGATGCGGAGAGCGTACGGACAAAGAATGAACAGAGTCTTTGTCGGACCCTCACCCCGGCCCTCTCCCTCAGGGAGAGGGTTGGGGTGAGGGTCCCCTAAAGACTCTTCATCCGCCCTACGCCGCCGCCGCCACGCTTTCGCCGTTCACCACCAACCCGTTCTTGTCGGCCGACACGCGCACCGTTTCCCCGTCGGCGATGTCGCCGGCCAGGATCATCCCGGCCAGGGGGTTCTGCAGCGCGCGCTGGATCACCCGGCGCAGGGGCCGGGCGCCGTACACCGGGTCGTAGCCGGCATCGGCCAGCCAGGCCATGGCCTTGGCGTCCAGGTCCAGGACGATCTTGCGGTCCTCCAGCAACGCCCGCAGACGGGCCAGCTGGATCTTCACGATGGCGTCCATGTGGGTCCGGAACAGGCGGTGGAACAGGATGATCTCGTCCAGCCGGTTCAGGAACTCGGGGCGGAAGGCGGCGCGCACCACCTCCATCACCTGGGGCCGCACACGGTCGGAGTCCTGGCCTTCGTCCTGGGCCGCCAGGATGTCGCCGCCCAGGTTGGAGGTCAGCACGATCAGGGTGTTGCGGAAGTCCACCGTGCGGCCCTGGCCGTCGGTCAGGCGGCCGTCGTCCAGCACCTGGAGCAGCACGTTGAACACGTCCGGGTGGGCCTTTTCCACCTCGTCGAACAGGATCACCTGATAGGGGCGGCGGCGCACGGCCTCGGTCAGGGCGCCGCCCTCGTCATAGCCCACATAGCCCGGCGGCGCGCCGATGAGCCGCGCCACCGTGTGCTTTTCCATGTATTCCGACATGTCGACGCGGATCATGGCCTGTTCGTCGTCGAACAGGAATTCGGCCAGGGCCTTGGTCAGCTCGGTCTTGCCCACGCCCGTGGGGCCCAGGAACAGGAACGAGCCGATGGGCCGGTTGGCGTCCTGCAAGCCCGCCCGGGCCCGGCGCACGGCGTTGGACACGGCGGCCAGGGCCTCTTCCTGGCCGATCACCCGGCCGCGCAGCTTGTCCTCCATGGCCAGCAGCTTCTCGCGCTCGCCCTGCAGCATCTTGTCCACCGGCACGCCGGTCCAGCGCGACACGATGGACGCCACGTGCTCGGCCGTCACGGCCTCCTCCACCATGGCGTCGGCGTGTTCCGTGGCCGCGGCCTCGGCCAGGCGCAGTTCCAGGCGCGGGATGACGTCGTACTGCAGCTTGCTGGCCTGTTCGTACTGCTGCTCGCGCATGGCCCGCTCCACCTCGATGCGGGCGCGGTCCAGCTCCTCCTTCAGGCGCGTGGCGTCGGCCAGGGCACCCTTCTCGCCCTCCCAGCGGGCCGTCAGTTCGGCCGAGCGCTGTTCCAGGTCGGCCAGTTCGCCTTCCAGGGCCGTCAGGCGCTCCTGCGAGGCCCGGTCCTTCTCCTTCTTCAGGGCCTCGCGCTCGATCTTCAACTGGATGATCCGGCGGTCCAGCTCGTCCAGTTCCTCGGGCTTGGAGTTGATGGCCATGTTCTGGCGGCTGGCGGCCTCGTCGATCAAGTCGATGGCCTTGTCGGGCAGGAAGCGGTCGGTGATGTAGCGGTTGGACAGGGTCGCCGCGGCCACCAGGGCGTTGTCCTGGATGCGCACCTTGTGGTGCACCTCGTACTTCTCCTTGATGCCGCGCAGGATCGAGATCGTGTCCTCCACCGTGGGCTCGGACACGAACACGGGCTGGAAGCGCCGCGCCAGGGCGGCGTCCTTTTCCACGTGCTTGCGGTACTCGTCCAGGGTGGTGGCGCCCACGCAGTGCAGCTCGCCCCGGGCCAGGGCCGGCTTCAGCAGGTTGGAGGCATCCATGGAGCCTTCCGCCGCGCCGGCGCCGACGATGGTGTGCATCTCGTCGATGAACAGGATGATCTCGCCGTTGGACGAGGTGACTTCCGACAGCACGGCCTTCAGCCGTTCCTCGAACTCGCCGCGGAACTTGGCCCCGGCCACCAGGGCGCCCAGGTCCAGCACCAGCAGGCGCTTTTCGTTCAGGTTGCCGGGCACGTCGCCGTTGACGATGCGCTGGGCCAGGCCCTCGACGATGGCCGTCTTGCCCACGCCGGGCTCGCCGATCAGCACCGGGTTGTTCTTGGTGCGGCGGCTGAGCACCTGGATGGTGCGGCGGATTTCCTCGTCGCGGCCGATCACCGGGTCGATCTTGCCCTCGGCCGCCGCTTCCGTCAGGTCGCGGGCGTACTTCTTCAGCGCCTCGTAGGAATCCTCGGCCGTGGCGCTGTTGGCCGGGCGGCCCTTGCGCACGTCCTCGATGGCGGTGTTCAGGGCCTGGGGGGTCACCCCGGCGTCGGCCAGCACCTTGCCCGCCGGGGTGCCGGCGGCCAGGGCCGCGGCCAGCAGCAGGCGTTCGGCGGTGACGAAGCTGTCGCCGGCCTTCTCGGCGATCTCCTCGGCCTGCTGGAACAGGCGCGCCGTCTCCTGGCCCAGGTAGACCTGGCCGGCGGCGGCGCCGCTGACCTTGGGCAGGCGGTCCAGTTCGGTGGTCACGCCGTCCAGGGCGCGCTTGGGATCGCCGCCGGCGGCGCGGATCAGGTTGGCGGCCAGGCCCTCGCGATCATCCAGCAGCACCTTCAGCAGGTGCAGCGGCGTGAGCTGCTGATGCCCCTCGCGGGTGGCCAGGCCCTGGGCGGCCTGCACGAAGCCGCGCGAGCGTTCCGTATACTTCTCGAAGTCCATGCGTCTTCCCCTTGTGTGACCGGGTTTCGGCACCCCGGATCGGCGGCGCCAAGACCCCTCAAAGTAAAAGGGCTTTCAACCATCAATATGGCGTGATGGGGGTGGGACGCAAGGGCGCGACGCTTGCCAGGGGGCCCGCCTTCCCCCATCCTGCCGGACCAGGGAGAGACCGGGAGGGGACCCATGCTGTTTCACGACTGCGCCACCGCGCCCAGCCCCCGCTGCGTGCGCATTTTCCTGGCGGAAAAGGGCGTCACCGTGCCGGTCCAGCAGGTGGACCTGATGGGCGGCAAGCACATGGGCCCGGCCTTCCGCGCCCTGAACCCCTGGTGCACGGTGCCGGTGCTGGAGCTGGACGACGGCACCTGCGTTTCCGAAATCGACGCCTGCTGCCAGTACCTGGAGGCCGCCTACCCGGAACCGCCGCTCATGGGCCGCACGGCGGCCGAGAAGGGCGTCATCGCCATGTGGGCCCACCGGGTGGCCGTGGACGGCATCGGCGCCGTGGCCGAGGCCCTGCGCAACGGTGCCAAGGGGTTCAAGGACCGGGCCCTGACCGGCATCCACGCCCACGCCCAGATCCCCGAACTGGTGGACCGGGGCCGCACCCGCTCGGCCCACTTCCTGGACTGGCTGGACGCCCGCCTGGCGGAAAGCCCCTTCGTGGCCGGCGACGCCTTCGCCTATCCCGACATCCTGGCCCTGGTGGCCGTGGACTTCGCCCGCTGGATCAGGATCACCCCCGGCGACACCCACCCCGCCCTGAACCGCTGGCACGCCGCCGTGTCGGCCCGGCCCAGCGCCCAGGCCT
>JAGREA010000509.1 GCA_020446745.1 Rhodobacterales bacterium
AAGCATCCGCGCCAGGGCCCGGGCCATGGACACCCGGGCCGTGGCCGTGGCCAGGGCGGCCACCAGCACCGGCACCAGGGCGACCACCAGCCAGCCGCCCACCCCCAGGCCCAGGTCGGTGACCAGGCCGGCGTTCAGGTCACGCACCAGGAAGGCGATGCCGGCCATGGCGGCCAGGGCCAGGGCCAGGCCGATCAGCCCGCCGCGCAGGCCCTGGCGCAGGGCGTGGGCGGCGAACTGGCGGGCGATGTAGCTGTCCTGGGCGCCGATCAGGTGCAGCACCTCGATGGCCTCGCGGTGCACGGCCAGGCCCATGCGGGTGGTGAACACCACCGTGGCCGCCGTGACCAGGCCCACCAGCCCGATGATCACGGCGCCCAGGGCCTCGACCAGGCGCACCAGGCGCACCAGGCGGCCCAGCCAAACCCCGTGGTCGTCCACCGCCACCCCCGGCGCGGCCCGGTTCAGGCTCAGGCGCAGGGCATCCAGATCCAGGTGGGCGCCGCGGCGCACCCCCACGTCGACAAGCTGCGGCAGCGGCAGGTCGGCCCCCGACACGGCGCCCAGCCAGGGTTCCAGCAGGTCCAGCACCTGGGCCCGGGGGATCGGCGCCACCCGGTCCAGGGCCGGGTGGGCGCGTAGCACCCCCAGCACGGCTTCCAGGTTGCGGGCCTCCACGGCCGGGTCGCCGGCCGGGTTGTCCGTTTCAGCCGGCATGATCTGCACGGTCAGGGTGTCGCCGGCCCCGGCCACCCAGCGTTCCGCCAGGCCATCCAGCACCAGCACGCCGGCCAGCACCAGCACGGCCAGAAACACCATGAAGGCCACCAGCCAGGGCAGGAAGCGGCTGACCCCGTCGCGGTCCAGGGGCAGGTCGGCCCGACGGGAGAACAGGCGGGAGAACAGGTGGATCATGGCGCCGCCCCGCCGGACGGCGCGTCGGAAGGCCCGGCGGCCGGCGTGGCGCCGTGGCCGATGGTGAGCTGGCCGCCGTCCAGGGTCAGGCGCGGGTGGGCCAGGCGGCTGACCAGGTTCTCGTTGTGGGTGGCGATGACCACCGTGGTGCCCAGGCGGTTGAGCTGTTCGAACAGGTGCATCAGGCGCAGCTCCATGCGGTCGTCCACGTTGCCCGTGGGCTCGTCGGCCAGCAGCAGGCTGGGCCGGCCGATGACGGCCCGGGCGATGGCCACCCGCTGCTGCTGCCCGCCGGACAGGGTGGGCGGCCGGGCTTCCATGTGGTCGCGCAGGCCGACCCAGGTGAGCAGTTCCGACACGTGGCGGCGGATGTCCGATTCCCGCGCCCCGGCCACCCGCAGGGGCAGGGCCACGTTGTCGAAGGCGGAAAGATGGCGCAGCAGGCGGAAGTCCTGGAACACCACGCCGACGCGGCGGCGCAGGGGCGGCAGGGCGGCGCGCGGCGTGGTGGCGATGTCGTGGCCGAACAGGGTGATCAGGCCCCGGGTGGGCTTCAGCGCCAGGTACAGCAGGCGCAGCAGCGACGACTTTCCGGCCCCGCTGGGCCCGGTCAGGAAGGCGAAGGCGCCTTCGGGCAGGGCGAAGCTGACGTCCTGCAGCACCTCGGGCCCCAGGCCGTAGCGCAGGCCCACGTTCTCGAATCGGACCACCTCGCCCCGATCCGCCGTTGCCGCCGCGCCACGATCCGTCGCCTCCACGTCGGA
>JAGREA010000056.1 GCA_020446745.1 Rhodobacterales bacterium
GAAGGCGGCAGCCTGACCATCATCGCCACGGCCCTGATCGACACCGGCTCGCGCATGGACGAGGTGATCTTCGAAGAGTTCAAGGGCACCGGCAACTCGGAAATCATCCTGGACCGCAAGCTGTCCGACAAGCGCACCTGGCCGGCCATCGACATCACCAAGTCGGGCACCCGCAAGGAAGAGCTGCTGGTGGACAAGGGCACGCTGTCCAAGATGTGGGTCCTGCGCCGCATCCTGATGCCCATGGGCGTGACCGACGCCATGGAATTCCTGCTGTCCAAGCTGAAGGAGTCGAAGACCAACGCCGACTTCTTCGCCGCCATGAACACCTGATCCCCGTTCCGCCTGCTTCGGAACGACCGACCGGCGCCGTTTCGCGGCGCCGGTTTTGTTTTGGGCTGCCGGGTTCAGAACATCCGCCGGGCCTCCCGTTCGGCCGTAGCACGATCCAGGCCCACGTCGTCCAGCAGGCGGTCGTCCAGGCGCCGCAGCGCCCGGCGCTGGGCCGCCCGGCATCGCCATCGGACGATGCGGGCCAGCAGGCGGTTCAGGATGTCCATGGCGGGGCTCCGGTGCGGTGGGGGAGGAAACGCCCCCACCATGGACCCTTGCGCCCCCTTCATGCTTCGATTACGGTCGAAGTATGAAAACAGGACCGGACATCGCCCTGATCGCCGCCCTGCTGGGCGACCCGGCGCGGGCCAACATGCTGACGGCGCTGATGTCGGGCCGCGCCCTGACCGCCAGCGAACTGGCCCAGGAGGCCGGGGTGACGCCGCAGACGGCCAGCTCCCACCTGGCCAAGCTGGAAGCCGGCGGCCTGGTCACGCCGCGCCGCCAGGGACGGCACCGGTATTTCGAACTGTCGGGCGCCGACGTGGCCGAGGTGGTGGAAAGCCTGACCGGCCTGGCCGCCCGGGTGGGCCACCTGCGCCTGCGCCCGGGGCCCCGCGACCCGGCCCTGCGCCACGCCCGGGTGTGCTACGACCACCTGGCCGGCGACCTGGGGGTGCGCATGTTCGACGGGCTGTCGGCGCGGCAGGCCCTGACGGTCAGGGACGGCGCCATCGCCCTGACCGCCCCGGGGCGGGATTTCGTGGCCGGCCTGGGCATCGACCTGGCGGGGCTGGAGGCGGCCCGGCGCCCCCTGTGCCGCCTGTGCGTGGACTGGAGCGAGCGCCGCAACCACCTGGCCGGCGGCCTGGGTGCCGCCCTGCTGAACCGGTTCTACGCCCTGCAATGGGCCCGGCGGGAGCCGGACTCCCGCATCGTCACCTTCACCCGGCGCGGCCTGGCCGAATTCTCGGCCCTGTTCCCGGCGCCCTAGCCCGCCACGGCCGGCGGCTGCACCCGGTCCCAGGCCCGCCAGGGGCCGTCGTGGGCCGGGTCGCGCCCGGCCTGGCCGCCCAGGCCGCCCAGGGCCAGGGCCACCACCAGATCGATCAGGCGTTCCCGGTGGTCGGCGTCCTCGGCCAGGTCCGGGGCCGCCCGTTCGATGGCGTCGAACACGTGGTTGAAGATCACGCACTGGCCGATCAGCCACATGCCGGCGGCCAGGGTCACCCCCGGCGCCGTGCCGTCGGGAAAGAACCGGGTGACCACCGCCTGGGCCTGGCCGTGGTGGCGGGCCATTTCCGTTTCCTCCAGGTCGGTCAGGGCGCCGGTGGGGAACTGGATTTCCCAGGCCAACAGCTGCATGAACAGGCGGTGGCGGCGGCGGTCCTCCAGGCCGCCCAACAGGGCGCCGACGAACCGGCGGACCCGCCGGGCCGGGTCCTCGTCGGCGGCCGCGGCGCCATCGAGGGCCGTATCCAGCGCCGCCATCTCGCGAAAGGCACCGCGCACGGTTTCCCGGTACAGCCCGTCCTTGGTCCGGAAGTGATAGTTGACGGCCGCCGCGTGGGCCCCGGCCCGCTCGGCGATCAGCCGCACCGTGGCGTGGTGCGGTCCGTAATGGGCGAACACCTCGGCCGCCGCCGCCAGCAGGCGGTCGCGCGTGTCCCGGCCGCGTTCCATGGCCTGTCCTCACGTTCCTGCGGCGGCGGCCACCGTCCCCCCGGTGTCGCCGACCCGTTGCTTCCGGCCCCAGCCATTCATACGCCCGTTTGAAATGGCGCGGTTCCTTCCTTGCAAGAAGCCGGCCGGTTTCGGGAGTCGCCCGCAACCTGTGTCCACGACACATCGTGGAATGCATCTCGTTGCTGTACAGGAGGACACAGTATGGACGTCACCAACAGCACCGCGGCCCTGTCGCTGGTGGAGATGCAGAAGCTGCACGAGCAGCGTTTCGCCGCCGCCGACACGGATGGCAGCGGCGGACTGTCGCTGGAGGAGTTCGAAGCCGTTGGGAAGAATATGCCCAATGGTGGGCAAAAACCTCCGGGCGGGCCTGCCGCGTCGGAACTCTTCGACGAGATCGACGCGGACGGGGACGGGGTTCTGACCCTGGAGGAAATGCAGGCGCATTTCCAGCAGATGGCACCCCCGACCCAAGGCGCGCTGTTGCAGGAGCAGTCCTCGCGGTTCCCGGGGGGCACGAACGAGGTCACCGACCTTGCCTCGCTGCTGGCCCGGATCAACGAGTCGGACGAAGAGGGGATCTCCCTGCTGCTGTCCGGTTCCGGCACCAGCGCCGGTCTGTCGGGGGACGACACGTCCTCGCTGACCCAGCGCCTGGCTGCCTCGTTGCGGGAGACCATCGCGCAGCTTTACGAGAACAGCCTGTCGACGGAGTCGTCATCGACCCTGGACGCCCAGGCCTGATCTCCCCGGTCCGCGGCATCCCCCTGCCGCGGGCCATTCCCCCTTCTCCCGCGCTCCCCAGCCCCGGGAGGAGGGGGATTTCACATCTACGGAATCAGCACCGTCGAGCCCGTGGTCTTGCGGGCCTCCAGGTCGCGGTGGGCCTGGGCCGTTTCGGCCAGGGGGTAGGTCTGGTTGGCCTGGATGCGCACATGGCCGCCGGTCACCACGGCGAACAGGTCGTCGGCGCAGGCCACCAGGTCCTCGCGCCGGGCGTTGTAGGTCATCAGGGTCGGCCGGGTGAGGAACAGCGACCCCTTCTGGCTGAGCACCAGGGGCGAGAAGTCGGTCACCGGGCCCGAGGCGTTGCCGAAGGTGACCATCATGCCCATGGGCCGCAGGCAGTCCAGCGAGCCCATGAAGGTGTCCTTGCCCACGGAATCGTAGACCACCGCGCAGCCGGCCCCGCCGGTGATGTCGCGCACCCGCTCGACGAAGTTTTCCCGGGTGTACACGATGGGATGGTCGCAGCCGTTCCGGCGCGCCAGCTCGGCCTTCTGTTCCGAGCCCACGGTGCCGATCACCGTGGCCCCCAGGTGCCTGGCCCACTGGCAGACGATCAGCCCCACGCCCCCGGCGGCGGCGTGGATCAGGATGGTGTCGCCGGGCTGTACCTTGTACGTGCGGCGCAGCAGGTACTGGGCCGTCATGCCCTGCAGCATCATGGCCGCGGCCGTCTTGTCGTCGATGGCGTCGGGCACGGCCACCAGGCGGTGGGCCGGCATCAGCCGGGCCTCGGCATAGGCGCCGGGCGGGTTGTCGGCATAGGCCACCCGCTGGCCCACGGCCACCTCGGTCACGCCCTCGCCCACGGCCTCGACCACGCCGGCGGCCTCCATGCCGATCACCGCCGGCAGGTTGGGCATGGGATACAGGCCCGTGCGCTGGTAGACGTCGATGTAGTTCAGGCCCACGGCGGTCTGGCGCAGGCGCACCTCGCCCGGGCCCGGATCGCCCACGGGCACGTTTTCCCAGGTCAGCACCTCGGGGCCGCCGGTCTGGTGGATGCGGATGGCCATGGCCATGGCTGTTCTCCCTTTGCCTGGTGGCGGGGCGGGGGCCTGGGGGGCCGCCGCGGCCCGCGTCATGTTTTGTACAAACTGGTATGTTGGTTCGGGGCGGTGCCGGGGCTCACATCAGCAGCGCCCCCTCCAGGCGCAGCAGGGCGCGCTTGGTGTCCACGCCCGTGCCGCCGGAAAAGCCGGTCATGCGCCCGCCGGCGCCCAGCACCCGGTGGCAGGGAATGATGATGGGAATGGGGTTGCGCCCGCAGGCCCCGCCCACGGCCCGGGCCACCGAGCCCAGGTCGCGGGCCAGGTCGCCATAGGTGCGCGTCTGGCCATAGGGGATGGCCAGCATGGCCCGGCACACGGCCTTCTGGAATTCGGAACCCGGCGGGTCCAGCGGCAGATCGAAGGTTTCCAGCCGGCCGTCGAAATAGGCGTGCAGCTGGTCCTCGGCGGCGCGCAGCAGGGGGGTGTCGTCCTTGTCGGGCCCGCGACCGAATTCAACCACCGTCAGGGCGCCGGACTCCTCGAACAGGGTCAGGGGGCCCAGGGGGCTGTTGATGGCGCGGGAGCGGACGGGATCGGTCATGGGGCCATCCTGCCATGGCGTGGCGGCAGACGGAAAGGGGCGTCATCCCCGGCCGGCCAGGGCGGCGGCCGGGGTGGCGGCCAGGGCGGCGCGCAGCTGTTCCGGCACCGTCACCGGCGGGCCGCA
>JAGREA010000510.1 GCA_020446745.1 Rhodobacterales bacterium
GCTTCAGTTGCGCGCGGTCCTGGGGGCCGATGGGCCGCAGCAGGATGGTGCGGCCGTCGGGCAGGCGCAGGGGAAGGGCGGCTTCGGCTGGCGTCATGGGGCCCAGTATAAGCGCGCCCCGGCCGGTAACCTCAACCGATCAGCGCGTCCATGAAATAGAACAGCAGGGCCGCCAGGGGCACGGTGATCACCCAGGCGGCGCCGATGGTCAGCATGTGGGACCGCCGCACCAGCTTGCGCCGCTGCGCCTTCTCGATCTTGCGGCGGATCTTCTCGCGCCTGGCCTCGGGGTCCTCGGCCACGTTGGCGAAGGCCGCCTGGTCGTCCTTGTGGACCGGCGCCGCGTGGGGCCGGCTGGACAGGTATTCGCGCAGGAAGCCGACGCCGAAGATGCCGCCCACGGCGATGTGGGTGGAACTGACCGGCAGCCCCAGGGCCGAGGCCAGGATTACCGTGATGGCCGCCGCCAGGGCCACGCAGAAGGCCCGGGTGCGGTCCAGCTTGGTGATCTCCTGGCCCACGGTGCGGATCAGCCGGGGGCCGAACAGGATCAGCCCGGCGGCGATGCCCACGGCGCCCACCAGCATCACCCACAGGGGAATCCCCACCTTGGTGGAAATGATGCCCGACTGGGCCGAATCGACGATGGCCGCCAGGGGGCCCACGGCGTTGGCCACGTCGTTGGCGCCGTGGGCGAAGGACAGCAGGGCGGCCGACAGGATCAGCGGGATGGTGAACAGCGAGCTGACGGCCTTGCGCCGGTTTTCCAGCCCCGCCGCGGCCCGCGCCACCAGGGGCCGGGTCGCCGCCCAGGCCAGGACGAACACGGCGCCGGAAACCAGGGCGATGGTGGCGGCGTCCACCTTCCAGATCTTCTTCAGGCCCTTCATCATCAGGTAGCTGGAAAACACCGCGCACATGATGGCGATCAGCACCGGCACCCAGCGCCGGGCCCGCGCCAGCTTGTCGGGCTGCGACAGGATCATGATCTTGATGAAGGCCAGGAAGGCGGCGGCGATCACCCCGCCCATGACCGGCGAGATCACCCAGCTGGCGGCGATGGCCCCCATGGTGCCCCAGTTCACGGCCGAGAAGCCCGTGGCGGCGATGCCCGCCCCCATGACCCCGCCGACGATGGAATGGGTGGTGGACACCGGCGCGCCGATGGCCGTGGCCAGGTTGAGCCACAGGGCGGCGGCCAGCAGGGCGGCCATCATGGCCTTCACGAACACGTCGGCCGACGGCATCAGCGACGGGTCGATGATGCCGTTCTTGATGGTTGATACCACGTCGCCGCCGGCGATGATGGCGCCGCCGGCCTCGAACACCGCGGCGATCAGCAGGGCGCCGAACAGGGTCAGCGCCTTGGAGCCCACGGCCGGGCCCACGTTGTTGGCCACGTCGTTGGCGCCGATGTTCAGCGCCATGTAGCCGCCGATCACCGCGGCGGCCACCACGAAGGCGCTGTTGGCATAGGTGGGCAGGAAGCTGACCTCGTAGTGGCCCACCGTGGCCAGGATCCAGACGGCGATCAGGAACAGCAGGCCCACGCCCGCCTTGGCGATGCCCTGGCCGCCGCTGGCCAGGCCCTGCTCGAAACGCGCCAGACGGCCCAGATCCTTGTCGAGGGCCGTCTTCTTCAAAGGGGCCGTTGTCATCCGGGTGTCACCTGGTTGTTATATTTCTGTCACATGTCCGGCATTATCCCGATCCGCCTACCGACAACAACCCCGAAGCCGCCCGGGGCGGCAATTTGCCCCCGTCCACGGCCCAACCCGACGTGGTGCGGCCTTCCGCCAGTTGTTATGATGGCCCCATGAAGACAGCATTCGTCGCCCCCCTTCTGGCGGCCGTGGTCCTGGCGACCGCGGGCAGCGCGGCCGCCCAGGACAGCCGGTACCAACGCTGGGTGGACCCGGAAACCGCGCAGCAGAAGGAAACCCTGCTGGAGGACCTGCGGGCCCTGGTGGACAAGGCCGAGCGGGACCGGGCGGCGGACCCCTACTTCCTGCGCGACCTGCGGGCCCTGATCCAGAAATACGACGTGCCGGCCCTGGTGGAGCTGCTGTTCGACGACTTTTCCGACGGCGACTTCACCAGCCGCCCGGCCTGGCGCGTGACCTCGGGCCAGTACTGGATCGAGCGCGGCTACGGCCTGCGCAGCGCCGTGGCCACGGCCATCGCCGCGCAGCCGCAGGAGGACGAGAAGAAATCCAAGAAGCAGCAGCGCCAGGAGCTGGCGGCGGCCCTCATCGGTTCGCTGCTGGGCGGCCAGCAGAACGGCGGCCAGGAGCCGGCCAGCGGCGGCTCGCCCACCACGCCGCCGGCGGCGGTCATCGAGACCCGGCTGGCCCTGCCCAACGCCTTCACCCTTGACCTGGATGTGGCGTCGTTCAAGGCCCCCGGCCAGTTCGAGGTGGGGGTGTTCCAGGGCAGCGCCGACCTGGGCTACCGGCTGATCTACGTGGCCGGCCCGGTGCCCGAGATGCAGCTGCGCCGGGTGTCGTCGCGGGGCTCGGGGCTGATCGGCGCCTCGTCGGGCCTGGCGGCGCTGGAGGACAACAAGGTCCACGCCCTGTCGTGGTCGCGCGGCCCGGACGGCACCATGACCGTGCGCCTGGACGGCGCCGACGTGGTGGTGGCCCGCGACGCCGGCTTCCGCGACCCCTTCGACGGCCTGGTGCTGGTCAACGGCGGCGGCGACTTCATCGTCAGCCGCGTGGCCGTGCAGGGCGCCCAGGGTCGCTAGCAGGCTGCTGAAGAACACCTCACATGGGGAAGCAATGCTTCGAGACGCGCCTTCGGCGCTCCTCAGCATGAGGCCCAACTTACTGAAAAACCTCACCCTGAGGAGGCCCGCAGGGCCGTCTCGAAGGGTTGGCGCCGCTTGGTCCGTTTTTTCGGCAGCCTGATGGGCGCGCCCTCTACTCGATGGCGTCGTAGGCCGCCAGGGCGGCCATGTTCACCATGTCGGACACCGTGGTGCCCATGTGCACGATCTGGGCCGACTTCTCCAGGCCGATCAGCAGCGGGCCGATCACCGTGCCGCCGCCCAGCTTCTGCAGCATGTGCGACGAGATGCTGGCCGAGGCCAGGCCCGGCATGATCAGCACGTTGGCCGAGTCGGTCAGGCGCGAGAACGGATAGACCCGGCGCATCAGCTTGCCGTCCAGGGCCACGTCGGCGTTCATCTCGCCGTCGTATTCGAAGCTCACGTGCATGTCGTCCAGCATCTTCACGGCGTCGCGGATCACCTGGGCGCGCTCGCGCATGGGGTGGCCGAAGTTGGAGAACGACAGCAAAGCCACCCGGGGCTCGTGGCCCATCTGGCGGGCCTTGGCGGCGGCCTGCTGGGCCGTGGCCACAAGCTGTTCGGCCGTGGGCAGGGCATGCACGGCCGTGTCGGCCATGAACACCGTGCGGCCGTGGGCCAGGATCATGGTCAGGCCGAACACGTGGGCCCCCGGCTTGGGGTCCAGGGCCCTGCGGATGTCTTCCAGGGCCACGTGGTAGGTGCGGGTCACGCCGGTGACCATGGCGTCGGCGTCGCCGCGTGCCACCATGCAGGCGGCGAACACGTTGCGGTCCTGGTTCACCATGCGCTGGCAGTCGCGATAGAGCGCCCCGTGGCGCTGCAGGCGGCCGTACAGGAAGTCCATGTATTCGCGGGTGTTGTCGGACTTGGCGGCGTTGTGGATTTCCACCCCCTCCACCAGGGGCAGGCCCAGTTCGCGCATGGTCGCCTTGATGCGGTCCTCGCGGCCGATCAGCACCGACTGGCCGAAGCCCGAGTTGCGGAAGCCCAGGGCGGCGCGGATGGATTTCGGCTCCTCGCCCTCGGCGAACACCACCCGGCGCGGGTTGGCCCGCACCTGGTCGCAGATCACCAGCAGGCTGCCGGCCGTGGGGTCCAGACGGGCGATCAGCTCGTTCTGGTAGGCCTCCATGTCGATGATCGGCTTGTTGGCCACGCCGCTGTCCATGGCCGCCTGGGCCACGGCCGCCGGCACGGCCTGGATCAGCCGCGGGTCGAAGGGCGCCGGGATGATGTATTCGGGGCCGTACTGCAGGTGCTGGTCGTAGGCGGCGTTCACCTCGTCGGGCACGTCCTCGCGGGCCAGTTCGGCCAGGGCCCGGGCGGCGGCGATCTTCATCTGGTCGTTGATGGTGCTGGCCCGCACGTCCAGCGCGCCCCGGAAGATGTAGGGGAAGCCCAGCACGTTGTTGATCTGGTTGGGGTAGTCGGACCGCCCGGTGGCCATGATGGCGTCGTCGCGCACGGCCTTCACGTCCTCGGGCCGGATTTCCGGGTCCGGGTTGGCCATGGCGAAGATGATGGGCTGGGCGGCCATGGACGCCACCATGTCGGGGGTCACGGCGCCCTTCACCGACAGGCCGAAGAACACGTCGGCGCCGTCCAGGGCCTCGGCCAGGGTGCGGGCGTCGGTCTTGGCCGCGTGGGCCGACTTCCACTGGTTCATGCCGTCCTGGCGGCCCTGGTAGATGACGCCCCGGGAATCGCACAGGATCACCTGGTCGTGGGGCACGCCCATGGACTTGGCCAGCTCGACGCAGGCGATGGCGGCGGCGCCGGCGCCGTTGACCACCATGCGGATGTCCTTGATCTTCCGGCCCGTCAGGTCCAGGGCGTTGATCAGCCCGGCGGCGGCGATGATGGCCGTGCCGTGCTGGTCGTCGTGGAACACCGGAATGTCCATGATCTCGCGCAGGCGCTGCTCGATGATGAAGCATTCGGGCGCCTTGATGTCTTCCAGGTTGATGCCGCCGAAGCTGGGGCCCAGGAACTTCACGGCGTTGATGAATTCGTCCACGTCGCGGGTGTCGACTTCCAGGTCGATGCCGTCCACGTCGGCGAACCGCTTGAACAGCACCGCCTTGCCTTCCATCACCGGCTTGGAGGCCA
>JAGREA010000511.1 GCA_020446745.1 Rhodobacterales bacterium
CCGGCCGGCGCCTGGGCTATCTGGTGGGGCCGGCGCGGCTGATCGCCGAGGTTCAGGCCCTGCGCCGGCTGATGTTCCGCCACACCCCCAACAACAACCAGCGCACCGTGGCCCGGTTCCTGGCCCTGGGCCACTACGACACCATGGTGCACCGCCTGCACCGGGCCTACCGGGCCCGCTGGCAGGCCATGAACGAGGCCCTGACCCGCCACCTGCCGGGCTCGTTCGAGCAGCCGTCCTTCGGCGGTTCCAGCTTCTGGGTCCATGGGCCCGAGGGCCTGGACACCGAAGCGCTGGACCGCCGGGCCCGGGCCCGGGGCGTGCTGATCGAACCGGGGCGCATCTTCTTCTTTTCCGAAAACCCGCCCACCAACTATTTCCGCCTGGCCTTCTCGTCCGTGGCCAGCGAGCGCATCGAGCCCGGCATCCGGATCCTGGCCGACCTGATCCACGATCGGGCCTAGGGCCCTTTTCCGACAGGCCTGCCAACGTCTTTTTCTGACATGCATGATTGACCGAAACTGACCCTATGCGTTGGCGCGGGTTGTCGTAATCTGGCGACCTGATGTTGTGAATGCGCACCGCGCGGCCCCTGGGCTATCCCGTGGGGCGTCGCGCGCGCACTGACCTGGAGTTCGGGCTGATGTTGATTGGCGTCCCCAAGGAGATCAAGAACCACGAATACCGCGTCGGCATGACCACCGCCAGCGTGCGCGAGGCCGTGGCCCACGGCCATGCGGTGGTCGTCCAGACCCAGGCCGGGTCGGGCATCGGCAACAGCGACGAGGACTACGTCGCGGCCGGCGCGGAAGTGGTGGACACGGCGGAAGAGGTGTTCGCCCGCGCCGACATGATCGTCAAGGTGAAGGAGCCCCAGGCGGGCGAGCGCAAGATGCTGCGCGAGGGCCAGATCCTGTTCACCTACCTGCACCTGGCGCCCGATCCCGACCAGACCCGCGACCTGGTGGACGGCGGCGCCGTCTGCATCGCCTACGAGACCGTCACCGACAACCACGGCGGCCTGCCCCTGCTGGCCCCCATGTCCCAGGTGGCCGGGCGCATGTCCATCCAGGCCGGCGCCCACTGCCTGGAAAAGGAAGCCGGCGGCAAGGGCGTGCTGCTGGGCGGCGTGCCCGGCGTGGCCCCGGCCAAGGTGGTGATCATCGGCGGTGGCGTGGTCGGCGAGAACGCCGCCTACATGGCCGTCGGCCTGGGCGCCGACGTGACCATCCTGGACCGCAACGTGGATACCATGCGCAGCCTGGTGGTGCGCTTCGGCCAGTCCATCAAGACCGAGTATTCCACGGCGCTGGCCATCGAGACCCTGGTGCGCGAGGCCGACCTGGTGATCGGCGGCGTGCTGGTGCCCGGCGCCGCGGCGCCCAAGCTGGTGTCGCGCGAACTGGTGTCCGAGATGGAGCCGGGCTCGGTGCTGGTGGACGTGGCCATCGACCAGGGCGGCTGCTTCGCCACCTCGAAGGCCACCACCCACGCCGATCCCACCTATGTGATCGACGACGTGGTACACTACTGCGTGGCCAACATGCCCGGCGCCGTGGCCAGGACTTCGACCTACGCCTTGAACAACGTGACCCTGCCGTTCACCCTGGCCATTGCCGACAAGGGCTACAAACAGGCCCTGCTGGACGACCCGCACCTGCTGGCGGGTCTGAATGTGTGCGGCGGCCAGGTGACCTATGCCGCCGTGGCCCACGATCTGGGCTACACCTACGTACCGGCGACCCGCGCCCTGGGCGCCTAGCGTTCACCGGTCCCCGGGGGGGGAAGGAGCCGACCGACCGGCACCCGTGTTGCCGGTCGGCCCTTCTTGCCCACGGGAGTTGGACCGGACGTGCGACGTATCACCATCTTCGGAAACTCGGGGTCGGGAAAATCGACCCTGGCCAAGGGCCTGGCCGCCGCCAACGACCTGGCCCACCTTGACCTGGACCGCCTGGCCTGGCTGCCGGCGCCGCCGCCCCGCCGCCGCCGCCTGTCGGATTCGACCCGGGACATGGACGCCTTCATGGCCGCCCACGGCGCCTGGGTCATCGAGGGCTGCTACAGCGACCTGATCGAGTTCGCCCTGCCCTGGGCCACGGAGGTGGTGTTCCTGGACCTGCCCGTGGCCGACTGCATCGCCAACGCCCGGGCCCGGCCGTGGGAACCCCACAAGTACACGTCCAAGGCGGCCCAGGATTCCAACCTGCCCATGCTGGAGGCCTGGATCACCGCCTACGGCATCCGCGACGACACCTTTTCCCGGTCCGCCCACCAGGCCCTGTACGACGCCTTCCCGTTCCGCAAGACCCGCCTGACCGTCAACGCCGACCCGACGGTGTTCTGACGCCGGTTCCCCCTACCCCTTCTGTCCCGCCAGGTCGGCCAGGATGGGGCAGTCGGGGCGGTCGTCGCCGTGGCACCGTTCCGTCAGGTGGACCAGGGTGTCGCGCATGGAGCGCAGCTCGTCGATGCGGCCGTTGATGGCCTCGATGTGCTTCAGGGCCAGGGCCTTCACATCGGCGCTGGCCCGGTCGTCGCGCGACCACAGGGCCAGCAGGTTGGCCACGTCCTTGATGGGAAAGCCCAGGCCCCGGGCCCGCTGGATGAACTGCAGCGTGCGCAGGTCGCTGTCGCGGTAGTGGCGGTAGCCGTTGGCCGCCCGGGTGGCCCGGGGCAGCAGGCCGATATCCTCGTAATAGCGGATGGTCTTGGCCGGCACGCCGGTGTGGCGCGCCACTTCGCCGATGTTCATGACCGGCCTCCCTTGTTGTCGCGGTTGGGGCGCCAGCGGCGCAGGGTCAGGGCATTGGTGACCACCGACACGCTGCTCATGGCCATGGCGGCGCCGGCGATCATGGGGGTCAGCAGCCCGGCCGCCGCCAGGGGCAGGGCCACCAGGTTGTAGATGAAGGCCCAGAACAGGTTCTGGCGGATCTTGCGCTGGGTGGCGCGGGACACGGATATGGCATCGGCCACCAGCGACAGGTCGGGCCGCATCAGGGTGATGCCCGCCGCCTCCATGGCCACGTCGGTGCCGCTGCCCATGGCCAGGCCCACGTCGGCGGCGGCCAGGGCCGGGGCGTCGTTGACCCCGTCGCCGACCATGGCCACCACGCCGCCGCCGTCGCGCAGGTGTTCCACCTGGGCCGCCTTGTCCTCGGGCAGGACCTCGGCCAGCACCGTGTCGATGCCCAGCGGCGCGGCCACGGCCCGGGCGGCACGTTCCGTGTCGCCGGTGATCATGGCCGGGCGCAGGCCGAGGGCCTTCAGGTGGGCCACGGCCGCCGCCGCGCCGTCGCGGGCCCGGTCGCCCACGCCCATCAGGCCCAGCACCGGCCCGCCGGCCTGGGCCACCCACACGGGCGACAGGCCGGCGTCCTCCAGGGCCGCCGCCGTGGCCTCGTACTCGGCCGTGTCGATGCCCCGTTCCGCCATCAGGCGCCGGGTACCCAGCAGCAGGTCGCGGCCGCCCACCCGGGCCGCCAGGCCGCGCCCCGGCAGGGCCCGGGCGTCCTCGGCCGACGCCAGAATCAGGCCACGGTCCCGCGCCGCATCCAGGATGGCCGTGGCGACGGGATGGTCGCTGCCCGTCTGGGCGGCGGCGGCCAGGGCCAGCAGGGCGTCGGCGTCCAGGCCGCCCACCGGGCGGATGTCCTTCACCGCCGGGCGGCCCTCGGTCAGGGTGCCGGTCTTGTCGAACACCACG
>JAGREA010000512.1 GCA_020446745.1 Rhodobacterales bacterium
CGCCCTCGGCGCTGCGCAGGACGACGGTTCGGCCGGCATCGCGGGCGGCCGTCAGGGCGGCGACCATGTGGTCCAGGTGGTGGACGATAATGACGGGATCGGCGGGGTGGTCCGGCATGGCCGGATGGTAGCGCGCCAGCGACGCGGACCGAAAGGGGCGGGGGCTAAAAGAGGCGGGGGCTAAAGGAGATGGGGGCCGGAAAAGAAAAGGGGCGACGCTTTCCTGCGTCGCCCCCCCTTTACGGAACCCCTGAGGTTGGGCCTCAGCCCAGGCCACCCATCTGCACGGCGGTGTCGCTCATGCGGTTGGAGAAGCCCCACTCGTTGTCGTACCACGACAGCACGCGGCACAGCTTGCCGTCGATGACCGTGGTCTGGGTCACGTCGAAGATCGAGCTGTGGGCGTTGTGGTTGAAGTCGATGGACACGGCCGGGCCATCGCTGATGCCCAGAATGCCCTTCAGCTTGCCCTTGGCGGCCTTGACCATGGCGTCGTTGATTTCCTCGGCCGAGGTCTTGTTCTTGGCCATGAACACCAGGTCCACCACCGACACGTTGGGGGTCGGCACGCGAACCGCCGAGCCGTCCAGCTTGCCGGCCAGTTCGGGCAGCACCAGGCCCACGGCCCGGGCGGCGCCGGTCGAGGTCGGGATCATGGACAGGGCGGCGGCGCGGGCGCGGCGCAGGTCCTTGTGCATCACGTCCAGGGTCGGCTGGTCGCCGGTGTAGGAGTGGATCGTGGTCATGTAGCCGCGCTCCAGGCCCACCAGGTCGTTCAGCACCCAGGCCACGGGGGCCAGGCAGTTGGTGGTGCACGAAGCGTTGGAGACCACGGTGTGGCTCTTGCGCAGCTTCTTGTGGTTGACGCCCTGCACCAGGGTCAGGTCGGCGCCCGAGGCGGGGGCCGAGACCAGCACGCGCTTGGCGCCGGCCTGCAGGTGCAGCGCCGCTTTCTCCTTGGCGGTGAAGCGACCCGTGCACTCCATCACCACGTCGACTTCAAGCTTGTCCCACGGCAGCTTGGTGGGATCGGGCTCGGCCAGCACCTTGATGGTCTTGCCGCCGACACTGATGCCGGTCTTCATGGCCTTCACCGCACCCTGGAACGGGCCGTGGACCGAGTCGAACTGCAGCAGGTGGGCGTTCGTTTCGACCGGTCCCAGGTCGTTGATCGCCACGAATTCGATGTCGTCCCGGCCGGACTCGATCGCCGCCCGGAGGGTCAGTCGGCCAATCCGACCGAAACCGTTGATTGCTACGCGAACCGCCATCATATCCTCCTTAATGAACTTACCGGACTTGTTCTGGTTGGCGCCTCTCTTAGCACGGGGGATCACGGGGTTTAACACCCGGCAGGGTGCGCCGTGATACCCGATGGGGTGGGAAACGCCGGAATGGGGATCGATGCACCATCGACCCAATCCCGACGGCAGTCAACGCCATAATGAGCCGTTCCCTTGACTTTGCGCGTTTTGTTCCAACCGCCGTCGGGACACAGGGAAAGCCACGGGTTTGACGATTTCATGAAGGGTCGATGACGGATCGGCGCCACCGGCGGCGCCGGC
>JAGREA010000513.1 GCA_020446745.1 Rhodobacterales bacterium
CCACCCACCCCTTCGCCGCCGTCATGCCGGCCCGGGCCCGGGCCGCCTGCGATGCCCTGGGCCTGCCGCGCCTGGTGCTGCGCCGCCCGCCGTGGACGCCGGAACCGGGCGACGACTGGACCGAGGCGGCCGATGCCGCCGCCGCGGCCCGCCTGCTGGCGGCCCGTCCGGCGGCCCGGCGCATCCTGCTGACCACGGGGCTGACGGACCTGCAGGCCTTCGCTGCCCTGGCCGACCGGACCCTGGTGGTGCGCCTGATCCGCCCGCCGGACGGGCCCCTGCCCCTGCCCAACGCCCATGTGGTCACCGGCCGGCCCCACGCCGACGCGGCGGCGGAAGGGGCGCTGATGGCGGCCCACGGCATCGACACCCTGGTGACCAAGAACAGCGGCGGGGCGGCCGGTTTCGGCAAGATCGCCGCGGCCCGGGCCCGGGGCGCGGCGATGGTGGTCCTGGCCCGCCCGCCGGTGGAACCGGGCCCGGCCATGGAAACCGTGGGTACCGCCGTGGCCTGGCTGTCGGCGAATGTGGCTTGAGGTGGGGCCCGGCGTGACTATACTGCGCGCCGCATTCTTCGGAGAGACCTCCCCATGACCGAGACCCGCTACGACGTGGTCGGCATCGGCAACGCCATTGTCGATGTCCTGTCCCACGAAACCGATGCCTTCCTGGCCGACAACGACATGGCCAAGGGCGCCATGACCCTGATCGACGGCGACCGGGCGGCGGCGCTGTACGACCGCATGGGCCCGGGGGTGGAATGCTCTGGCGGCTCGGCGGCCAACACCATCGCCGGCCTGGCGGCCCTGGGCGGCCGCGCCGCCTTCATCGGCAAGGTGGCCGACGACCAGCTGGGCGAAGTGTTCCGCCACGACATCCAGGCCCTGGGCGTGGGCTTCGACACCCCGTCCGACCGCGACGGCAAGCCCACGGCCCGGTGCCTGATCATGGTCACCCCCGATGCCCAGCGCACCATGAACACCTACCTGGGCGCCTGCGTGGACCTGATGCCCGACGACGTGGACGAGGAACTGATCGCCGCGTCCGCCGTCACCTACCTGGAAGGCTACCTGTGGGATCCGCCCCACGCCAAGGACGCCTTCCGCAAGGCCGCCCGGGCCGCCGAGGCGGCGGGGCGCAAGGTGTCGCTCAGCCTGTCCGATTCGTTCTGCGTGGATCGCCACCGGGACGACTTCCTGGACCTGGTGGAACGGCACGTGGACATCCTGTTCGCCAACGAGGACGAGATCATGGCCCTGTACCGGGTGCCCGACTTCGATTCCGCCCTGCGCCACGTGCGCGGCCACTGCGACGTGGCGGTGCTGACCCGGGGGCCCCAGGGCTCGGTGGTCATCGCCGGCGACGAAGTGCACGCCGTGCCGGCCGAACCGGTGGACCACGTGGCCGACACCACCGGGGCCGGCGACGCCTATGCCGCCGGCTTCCTGTATGGCCTGACCCAGGGCCGCGACCTGGCCACCTGCGCCCGCATGGGCGGCATCTGCGCCGCCGAGGTGATCCAGCACGTGGGCGCCCGGCCCGACATTCCCTTGGCCGACATCGTGAACAGCCGGGTGGGAGCCGCGTCGTGACCCTGCGCAACATCGCCATCATCGCCCACGTCGACCACGGCAAGACGACCCTGGTGGACGCCCTGCTGAAGCAGTCCGGCGCCGTCCAGTCCCACCAGCAGATCGCCGAGCGGGCCATGGACAGCAACGACCTGGAACGCGAACGCGGCATCACCATCCTGGCCAAGTGCACGTCCGTGGCCTGGGGCAACACGCGGATCAACATCGTCGACACCCCCGGCCACGCCGATTTCGGCGGCGAGGTGGAACGCATCCTGTCCATGGTCGATGGCGTGCTGCTGCTGGTGGACGCGGCGGAAGGCCCCATGCCGCAGACCAAGTTCGTCACCGGCAAGGCCCTGGCCCTGGGCCTGCGGCCCATCGTGGTGGTCAACAAGGTGGACCGGCCCGACGGCCGCCCCTACGAGGTGCAGGACGAGGTGTTCGACCTGTTCACGGCCCTGAACGCCAGCGACGAGCAGCTGGACTTCCCCACCCTGTTCGCCTCGTCCCGCGAGGGCTGGGCGGCCCACGAGCCCGAAGGCGCCCGCGAGGACCTGAACTGCCTGTTCGACCTGATCGTCGAGCACGTGCCGGCCCCCGTGGCCCAGGTGGACGCGCCCTTTTCCATGCTGGCCACGACGCTGGAGGCCGACCCCTACCTGGGCCGCATCCTCACGGGGCGCGTGGAAACCGGGGTGATCTCGGTCAACGATCCCATCAAGGCCCTGACCCGCACCGGCGCCCTGATCGAAAGCGGCCGGGCCACCAAGCTGCTGGCCTTCCGCGGCCTGAAGCGCGAGCCCACGGACCGGGCCGAGGCCGGCGACATCATCGCCATCGCCGGCCTGGAAACGGCCACGGTGGCCGATACCCTGTGCGCGCCCGAGGTGGAAAAGCCCATCGCCGCCCAGCCCGTGGACCCGCCGACCCTGGCCATGACGTTTTCCATCAACGATTCGCCCCTGGCCGGGCGCGAGGGCTCGAAGGTCACGTCGCGGGTGATCCGCGACCGCCTGCTGCGCGAGGCCGAGGGCAACGTGGCCCTGCGGGTCACCGAGGCCGACGCCAAGGACGCCTTCGAGGTGGCCGGGCGCGGCGAACTGCAGCTGGGCGTGCTGATCGAGCAGATGCGGCGCGAGGGCTTCGAGCTGTCCATCAGCCGGCCCCGGGTGCTCTATGCCCAGGACCCCAAGACCGGCGAGCGCCTGGAGCCCATGGAAGAGGTGCAGGTGGACGTGGACGAGGCGTTCTCGGGCATCGTGGTGGAGGCCATCAGCGTGCGCAAGGGGCGCATGGTGTCCATGAACCCGTCGGGCGGCGGCAAGGTGCGGCTTACCTTCATCGCCCCGTCGCGGGGGCTGATCGGCTACCACGGGGAATTCCTGACGGAAACCCGGGGCACCGGCGTCATGGCCCGGGTGTTCCACAGCTTCGAGCCCTACAAGGGGTCCATCCCCGGGCGCCGCAACGGGGTGCTCATCTCCAACGCCGCCGGCCGGTCGGTGGCCTACGCCCTGGCCAACCTGGAAGCCCGGGGCTTCCTGTTCCTGGGTTCGGGCGTGCAGGTGTACGAGGGCATGATCCTGGGCGAGCACAGCCGGTCCGGCGACCTGGAAGTGAACCCCATGAAGTCCAAGCAGCTGACCAACATACGGGCGTCCGGCACCGACGAGGCCATCCGCCTGTCGCCGCCGCGCCAGATGTCGCTGGAACAGGCCCTGGCCTACATCGGCGACGACGAGCTGGTGGAAGTGACGCCCGAAACCATCCGCCTGCGCAAGCGCCTGCTGGACCCCCACGAGCGCAAGAAGGCGGCGCGGGCGGCCGAGACGGCATGACCGACGCCGCGCCGCCGGTCCCCCAACTTCAGGATCCGGCCCGGGTGCCGGGCCACCGGTTCGCGCCGGCGGCCTTCTGGCGCTGGATCCCGGGGGGCATGCGGCGGCGCTGGTGGCTGTTCCGCCTGGGCGACCTGATCGTCCGCCACTGGCCGGTGCCGGGCCGCAAGAAGGGCCTGGTGGTGGTGCGCATGGACGGGATCGGCGACATGATCCTGTTCCGAAACAGCCTGGACCACTACGCCCGGGCCTTCGGCGTGGACCAGGCCGACATCACCGTGGTCGGCTGCGCAAGCTGGGCCCCCATCGCCGATCACGTGTTCGACGGCTACCGGGTGCTGGCCCTGAACGAGCACCGGTTCGCCAAGCGGCCCGGCTACCGCTTCCGCCAGGCGTTGAAGGTGCGGCGCCTGAACGCCGCTGTGGTGGTGTGCGACCAGTTCTTCCGCCGCGCCATGATGGCCGACAGCCTGGTGTGGCTCTCCGCCGCGCCCCGGGCCGTGGTGGCCCTGCCCACCATCAACGAGCCCACGCGCACGGAATACACCTGGTACCTGAGCCAGGTGTCGGCCGTGGTGGACACGGGCCCCTATCCCACCCACGAGGTGGAACGCCACGCCCGGTTCGTCTCCGCCGTGGCCGGCCAGCCCATCGCGGCCGAACCGCCCCGCATTTCCTGGCGCGACACCCCGCCGCCCGTGCCGCCGGGCGATCCCTACGTCGTCCTGAACCCTGGCAGCAACGAATACGGCCGCCGCTGGCCGGGGGAAGGCTATGCCGACATGGCCCGGCGCCTGCGGGCCGCCGGCTACCGGGTGGTGTGGATCGGCGCCCCGGGCGAGCGGCCGGGCCGCGACGTCATGGCCGGCCTGGCCGACGACCCGGGCGTGCTGGACCTGATGGGCCAGACCACCCTGCCGCAGATGCTGGACCTGCTGAACCACGCCGCCGCCTGCCTGACCAACGACACGGGCCCGGCCCACGTGTCCATCGCGCTCGGCACCCCCACGGTGGTGGTGGTGGGCGGCGGCCACTTCGGCAGCTTCGTGCCCTATCCGGAAGGCGTGGCGCCGCCCCATGCGCGGTTCGTGTGGGAACCCATGGACTGCTACCACTGCTTCTGGCGCTGCCCCAAGCGGGCCGCCGACACCGACCCCTTCCCCTGCGTCGCCGCCGTGCCGGGCGAGAAGGTGTGGGATGCGTTGAACGCGGTTTTGTGAGGCTTCGGTCCGGCGGCACCGGCCCTTCGAGACGGCCCTGCGGGCCTCCTCAGGGTGAGGGTGTCACAATCTGAAAAGCCTTACCCTGAGGTGCGAGCGCAGCGAGCCTCGAAGGGCCAACGCCCGCCTTCAGTCCGGGAACAGCGCCGCAAGCTGATCCAGCCGTTCGGCCGGGCAGGCGAACACGTTCATCTGGTCGCGCAGCAGGAACCGCTGGTCCGGCAGCAGGGGGACCAGGGCCAGGGTGGCCGTGTCCCCGTCCGGCGGATCGCCGGCATCGATCCAGTCCACGCCGCCGCCGTGGCGCCGCCAGGCGGTCTGGAAGAACAGGTAGCCGGCCTCGGCCAGCACCGTGAAGGGGGCCAGGGTGCGGTCGGGGCGGTGGGGCTCGCGCCAGCTTTCGAAGGCCACGTAGGGGCGGTGCTGGGCCAGCAGGCGCCGGGCGCCGGTCAGCACCGAATCCTCGTGGTCCTCGACGTCCAGCTTCATCACGTGGGGGGCCGGCAGATCCAGGTCGTCAAGCGGCATCAGGGGCACCTCCACGCCACCGCCACCACTCCCCCCCAAACGGGCGATGCCGCTGTGCAGGCCGTCGCCCACGGTCATGGTGCCCTGGCCCGGGGCCGCCGACAGGGCCACCTGGTGGCAGGTGATCACGTTGCCCAGGCCCGCCTGGTCGACCACCGAGGCCAGGTCGGCGAAGGTGGCGGGCATGGGCTCGAAGGCGTGGATGCGCCCCGCGAAGCCCGGCCGGGCGGCGGCGAACAGGGCGTAGTAGCCCCAGTTGGCGCCGATGTCGAAGAACACTCCGTCGTCGGGCAGCAGGATGTCGAACAGGGCCGTGGTGTCGGGCTCGTAGCCCTTGGCGTAGGGCGGCAGATAGAGCGCGTGGTACTGGGTGTTGCGGGCGTTGAAGGCGCAGGCCGCCGTGCGGTCGCCCAGGGCCAGGGTGAACCGCCCGGTGCCGCCCAGGCCGGTGCGGTAGACCAGACGGAACAGGTTCTTGGCCGGCTTGCCGATGAACCGCTTGGCCAGGCGCCGCCGGGGCTTGAACCCGGCCGCATACAGTTCCGCCAGGAACGGCAGGTGGTCCACGGCGAAGGGGTTGCGGCGGCGGACGGTGCGGAACAGGGGGCGGGTCATCGCGGATGAAACTGTGCTAGGGTCCGCCCGTTGTAGCGGAGTTCACCCATCCACGCCATGACCGACTTCTACGCCAGCTACGCCGCCTTCAAGGACTACGCGACCCCGGTCCTGAAGCCCAAGCACATCCGGCGCTACGACCGCGACGTGGGCGGCCCCCTGGGCCTGGCGCCCGGCCAGGCGGTGCTGGAGGTGGGCTGCGGCACGGGCCTGTTCCTGGCCTACCTGAAGGCCAGGGGCATCGACGACATCCTGGGCATCGACCAGGACCCCAAGCTGGCCGACGCCATCCCCGAGGCCGTCCGCGACGCCTTCCAGGTGGCCGACGTGTGGGCCTTCCTGGACACCACGGACCGCACCTTCGACCGCATTGCGCTGTTCGACGTGCTGGAGCACTTCACGGCCGAGGAAGGGGTCACCCTGATGGCCGGGCTGGCGGCGCGGCTGCGGCCCGGCGGGCGGATCGTCGTCAAGGTGCCCAACATGGGCTCGCCCTGGGGCGCCCAGCACCAGTTCGGCGACCTGACCCACAAGACGGGCTATGCCCCCAACGCGCTGCGCCAGCTCGCCATCGCCGCCGGGCTGACCTGCACGCGCTGCTATCCGCACCCGGAAGGAAGCCCCACGCGGCTGGTGCTGGACCGCTTGGTCCACGGCCTGCTGAACCGCATGCTGCAATCGCCGCCCGAGGTGTGGACGGCCAACGTCTTCGCTATTTTCGAACGGCGCTGAAGGGTTTTTCCCAGTCCAGGGACGGGGAGTCCAGGGCGTCCAGCAGGGCCTTGGCCACCAGGCCGTGGCCGGCGGCGTTCCAGTGCACGTCGTAGGGGATGAAATAGGTCGCCAGGGCCTTTTCGGGGCTCAGGCCGTCGGTGAACAGGGGGAACAGGTTGACGAACCGGGTGCCGTTGGCCGCCGCCCAGGCGCGCCAGAAGTCGGTCTGCCGGGGGGCCTGGGGGTCGTGGAAGATCTGGTCCGGCCAGGGGTAGACCACCAGGGTGAAGGGGATGCCCCGGGCGTCCAGCAGGGCCTTCAACTGGTCCAGGTTGGCCTTGGCGATGGCCCGGCCCTTCTGGCCGTAGGCGGCCCAGGCCTCGTCGTCGTAGGTCCACACGGCGTCGCGGATGCCGGTGGTCTTCTCTTCCACCAGGGCCAGGTCGAAGGGGGCGCCGTCGTGGTCCGCCCGGGCCTCGTATTCGGCCTTCAGGCCGGCGTAGTGCAGGTTGTCGCGCAGGCGCACCACCAGCCGGGCGATCAGCGACGTGCGCTTGTACCACTGGCCCAGGCGCTGGGGCAGGGACTCTTCCACGGCCGGGCTGTCGCGGTCCACCACCCGGCCGTCGGCGGTGGTCTCGTACCAGCCGGCGTCGTTCAGGGGGTCGCTGATGTCCATCAGCAGCACCACCCGGTCCACGGCCAGCTTCTCCACCTCCAGCAGGTAGCGCATCTTGGCCAGGTAGATGGCCGTGGCGTAGGACGACACGGCGCCGTTCAGCACCGTCTCGTGGCGCGGCGCCAGGGCCCGGGTCAGGCGCCCGGCCAGGGTGTCGGGCCACGGCACGCCCTGGCCCTCGGTGAAGGAATCGCCCAGCAGCAGCAGGCGCGTCCAGCCGGCGGGCGGCGCTTTCGGCACCGTGCGCGGCGCGGCGTCGCGGAACCCCAGGCTGTTGGTGGACAGGGGATAGGTGGTGTTGCCCCACCGGGCCATGACGGTCACGTCGGGCGCCAGGGCGTGGTGATAGACCGGGTGGCGGATGCGGTATTTCTTGCGGTGTTCCGTGTTGTCCACGAAATCGCACCGGCCCGAGCAGGCCAGCCCGCCGGCCAGATCCAGGGCGGCGGTGACGGCCAGGATGACCAGAACCTGGACCAGCAGGGCGGCGATGCGGCGAAGGGCCATGGACGGGAACCGTGGGCGGATGGGCGGCGCGGCAGTATAGCCCCGCCGGGGGGATCATCATCAGAAAAGGAAGGTTGAACCACAGAGACACAGAGGCACAGAGGGTCTGTGCCGGTTGGGATGCCTCTTTAACCACAGAGAACACAGAGATGCACAGAGATCACACAGAGAAGGAAGAGAGGCGCGCTTCGCGCGCGAGCCTTTCCTGCTTCTCGCAGCGAAGCCTCTGTGCCTCTGCGTCTCTGTGGTTCCCCTTTCTTCTTCCCCTGTGTACGGCGGGGGGGGGCGTTACACCGCCACCGGCAGTTCCGTCACCTCGCGGAAGCGGATGCGGTTGGCCAGTTTGGCCGGGCCGGTCAGGCGCAGGTTCGGGAAGCGGGCGAACAGCTTGCCGAAGGCGATCTCGCCCTCGATGCGGCCCAGGGTGTTGCCGGCGCAGATGTGGATGCCCAGGCCGAACGACAGGTGCCGGTTGGGCTGGCGGCCGATGTCGAATTGCTCCGGCGCGGCGAACTGGGCCGGGTCGTGGTTGGCGGCGCCGATCATCAGATGCACCACCGTGCCCTCGGGTAAATCAACCCCGCCCACCACGGCGTCGCGGGCCGCCCGGCGGTTGTTGATCTGGATGGGCGCCTGGAAGCGCAGCACCTCCTCCACCATGGTCGTGATCAGGCCCGGGTCGGTGTGCAGGCGCGCCACCTGGTCGGGGCGCCGCAGCATCTCGTGCACCCCGTGGGAGATCATGTTGGTCGAGGTCTCGTGCCCGGCGTTGAGCATGAAGATGCACTGGTGCAGCAGTTCCAGTTCGCTCAGCTTCCGGCCGTCCTCCTCGGCCTCCATCAGGGCGGTCAGCACCTCGCCGTCGGCGCCGTCGGTGGGGTGGGCCTTGCGGTGGGCGATCAGGTCGGTCAGGTAGGCCTTGAAGTCGGTCACCGCCCGGTTGCCGGTGTCCAACTGCTCGGGCGTCAGCTTGGGTTCCAGGGCCGTCAGGATGGCCACGGCCCAGTCGCGGATCAGCACCCGGTCCTCGGGCGGCAGGCCCAGCATCTGGCAGATCACGGCGATGGGCAGGGTGAACGAGAAATCCTCCACCACGTCCATGCCGCCCCGGTCCTCGGCCGCGTCCAGGTAGCCGTCCACCAGCTCGGCGATGCGCGGGCGCAGGGCCTCCAGCGCCTTGCGGGTGAAGGCGGCCTGGAACAGGTTGCGGATGCGCCGGTGGTCGGGCGGGTCGGTGAACACCACGCTGGTGGTGTGGTGTTCGTAAAGGGGGCTGCCGGGGCCGAACTTGGGGGCGAAGTCGGCCTTCTTGCCGGAACGCCAGCCGTCCGGGTCGCGGTACACGGCGCACAGGTCGTCATAGCGGGTCAGCATCACCGAGCCGTCGGGCAGGCGGTGCACGGGGCTGTGTTCGCGCAGCGCGGCGAAATAGCGGTAGGGGTCGGCGATGAAGTCGCCGGGCACGGCCTGCAGGTCGAAATCCCGGATGTCCGGTTCGGTGGTGGTCATGGCGCTTCCCCAGATATTTTGCCGGCATTGTGGGAACGGTGGTGGCGATCCGTCAATGGCCGGTGCTTGCCGCTGGGGGCGCGAGCGTCTAATACCAGCGGAAGCTTCAAGGGACCCCGCCGTGGCCAGCACCTTCCTGCTCCGCCTGACCGACCGCCTGGACGACCGGCGCCGCCGCGCCCGTCCGCGGCCCGGCCCGGCCCGGGGGCTGCTGCTGATCTCGGCCGGCGGGCTGGGGGATACGGTGCTGTTCTCCCTGGTGCTGGACCGCTTCGCGGCCCTGGCCGAGGACGGCGAGCCGGTCACCGTGCTGCTGCGGTCCGACGCCGCCAAGATGGCCTTCCTGTTCCCCGATACCGTGACCGTGGAAGCCGTGGACTTCGCCAAACTGCGCCACGACCGGGCCTACCGCCGCCAGGTCCATGATGGGCTGTATGACGCCCACTACCGCCAGGTCATCGCCACCGACTACCTGCGCCACCCGGACCTGGACGAAAGCTGCGTGCGCGCCGCCGCCGCCCCGGCCCTGGCCATGGCGCCCCGGCCCTGGCCCAAGCACGACCGGGCGCTTGACCGCAACCGGACGCTCTACACCCGTCTGTTCGATTCCGGCCGGGCGCGGCGCGACAAGGTGCTGCGCTGGGCCGCCTTCGCCGACTGGCTGACGGGCACGGAAGCGCCGGCCCCGGTGGTGCGCCTGCCGGAAAGCCGCCTGCCGGCCCCGGCCCAGACCGAACGGCCGACGGTGCTGATCCAGGCCTTTTCCGCCGTCGGCCTGAAGCAGGTGCCGCCGGCCTTCTACGGCCCGCTGCTGGACGCCCTGCCGGAAAACACCGACGTGCGCCTGCTGGGCGCGCCCGGCGACCTGGACCGGTTCCCCGAGTTCAGGGCCCTGCTGGACCGCCCGGGCGTCACCTTCGATGCCTCGCGCTTCGCCGAGCTGGTGCCGCTGCTGCGGGCCGCCGACCTGGTGGTGTCGGTGGACACGGCGCTCATGCACCTGGCCGCCGCCGTGGGGGCGCCCACCCTGTGCCTGGCCAGCGCCGCCTACGTGGGCGAGATCGTGCCCTATGACGACGCCATCATGCCGCCCAACCTGCGCGTGATGTACGAACCCATGCCCTGCGAGGGCTGCCTGGGGGACTGCATCAACCTGCCGCGCAAGGGCATGTACCCCTGCGTCTGGCACCTGGACCCGGCCGCCGCCCGCGACGCGGCGCTTACCATGATGGGCGCCCGGCCGTGAGGAACTGGCGCCAGGCCATGGCCGTGTACCTGGAACGGCCAGTGTTCGTGTCGCTGCTGCTGGGCTTTTCCGGCGGGCTGCCGCTGCTGCTGGTGTTTTCCACCCTGTCCGCCTGGCTGAAGGAGGAAGGGGTGTCGCTGACCGGCATCGGCCTGTTCAGCCTGGCCAGCTCGGCCTATGCCCTGAAGGTGCTGTGGGCGCCCCTGGTGGATCGCCTGCCGCTGCCCGTGCTGACCCCCCTGCTGGGCCAGCGGCGCTCGTGGCTGGTGCTGTCGCAGGTGGCCATCGCCGCCGCCATGGTGGCCCTGGGCCAGACCCACCCGGGGCAGGACCCCTGGTGGACGGCCCTGCTGGCCGTGTGCCTGGCCTTCGCCTCGGCGACCCAGGACATCGTCATCGACGCCTACCGCATCGAGACCCTGACCGAGGACCAGCAGGGGGCCGGGGCGGCCAACTACGTGACCGGCTATCGCATCGCCCTGCTGGTGGCCGGCGGCGGGGCCCTGGTGCTGGCCGACGGACTGGGCTGGGCCGCCACCTACGCGGCCATGGCCGGCATCATGGGGGTGGGCCTGATCACCGTGCTGGCCAGCCCCGAACCGGCCCGGCGCCAGACCGACGAAAGCCGCGAACGGGACCGCCGGGTGGCCGACTTCATCAACCGCAAGGCCCACCTGCCGGCGGTGTTGCGCGAACCCCTGCGCCACGTCTACGAATCCGTCATCTGCCCCTTCGCCGATTTCATGACCCGGCCGTCGTGGCTGCTGATCCTGGCGTTCGTGGCGCTGTACAAGTACGGCGAGGCCCTGCTGGGCATCATGGCCAACCCCTTCTACCTGGACCTGGGCTTCACCAAGACCGAGATCGGCCTGGTCAGCAAGACCTTCGGCTTCGCCATGACCATCGGCGGGGCGGTCATCGGCGGGGTGCTGGTGGCCCGCTGGGGGGTCATGCGGGCGCTGCTGGTCAGCGGCGTGCTGCAGTGCGTGGCCAACCTGGCCTTTTCCGCCCAGGCCCTGATCGGCCACTCCGTGCCGGCCCTGATGGTCACCATCAGCATCGAGAACGTGACCGCCGGCATGGCCACCTCGGCCTTCGTGGCCTACCTGGGGCTGCTCACCAACGTGGCCTACACGGCCACCCAGTTCGCCCTGCTGACGTCGCTGATGGCCGTGGGGCGCACCCTGTTCGCGGCCGGCGGCGGCTGGCTGGCGGAACAGACGGGGTGGGTGCTGTACTTCGCCGTCACCACCCTGGCGGCGGTGCCGGGCGTGTTGATCCTGCTGTGGTTGATGCGCCGCTACCCGCCGCCCCCGCCGGCCCCGGACGGGCCCGGAAAAACCCCCGATTGACCTTGTTTTCTTGAATTGGTCCAACCTATAGTGCGCCCCCAGGGGGGGCCTGATTGCGCATTTTCTGAACGGACATTCCATGGACATCGCGAAAATCCCCGTTGGCAAGAACCCTCCCTACGACGTGAACGTGGTCATCGAGATCCCCCTGGGCGGCAACCCGGTGAAGTACGAGCTGGACAAGGACTCCGGCGCCATGTTCGTGGACCGGTTCCTGCACACGGCCATGTACTACCCCTTCAACTACGGCTTCGTGCCCCACACCCTGTCCGACGACGGCGACCCGGTGGACGCCGCCGTGGTGGGCCGCATTCCGGTGATCGCCGGCAGCATCATCCGGTCGCGCCCCATCGGCGTGCTGATCATGGAAGACGAAAGCGGCATCGACGAGAAGCTGCTGTGCGTGCCCGTGGACGACCTGCACCCCTATTACCGCGAGACCACGTCGTACCGCGACATGCCGGCCATCATGATCGAGCAGTTCGCCCACTTCTTCGGCCACTACAAGGACCTGGAGCCCGGCAAGTGGGTGGAGGTGAAGCGCTGGGGCGAGGCCGAGGAGGCCTTCGACCTGCTGCGCCAGGGCATGGACCGCTACAAGAAGGAACAGGGCAAGTAGGCCCATGGCGGCCGATCCCCGGATCTCGGTCGTCGAGGCCGACATCACCACCCTGCACGTGGATGCCATCGTCAACGCCGCCAACGAATCCCTGCTGGGTGGCGGCGGCGTCGATGGCGCCATCCACCGCGCCGCCGGCCCCGGGCTGCTGGAAGAATGCCGGCGCCTGGGCGGCTGCAAGACCGGCGAGGCCCGCATCACCCTGGGCCACGACCTGCCGGCCCACCACGTGATCCACACCGTGGGCCCCGTGTGGCGCGGCGGCGGGAACGGCGAGGACGCCCTGCTGGCCCAGTGCTACCGCCGGTCCCTGGGCCTGGCCGTGGGCAACGGGCTGGTGACCATCGCCTTCCCGGCCATCAGCACCGGCGTCTACGGTTTCCCCGTGGACCGGGCGGCGCGCATCGCCGTCGCCACGGTGTCGGCGTTCCTGGACGGCGAGCCGCGCCTGGACAAGGTGATCTTCTGCTGTTTCGGCGCCGAATCGGCCGAGGCCCACCTGGCGGCCCTGGCCGACGCTTAACCGTCCACTTCCTCCGCCGACGCCAGGAAGGGCCGGCGCAGGCGCCACCAGGCGCGGCCCCACCAGTGGCCGCCGGCCGCCCGGGCCCGCTCGATGTGCCGCGCGTAGTCGGCCACCCGGCGGCCCGTGGGGGTGTCGGGCAGGGCCCCGGGATCGGTGCCCAGGGTGGCGGTCATCAGGCCCGGCTGTTCGGGCACCAGGGTGGCGCCCAGGTCCTCCAGCAGGTGGCGCACCACCCGGTTGCCGTCCAGCACCGAGGCCCGGAAGGTGGTCACGCCGCGCTGCCGGGCTTCCACCATCAGCAGTGCCAGCAGGGGCTTGAACAGGCCCCGGCCCTGGAAGGCGTCGCGCACGGTGATGGCCACCTCGGCCTGGTCGCCGCCGCCCAGGCGCACGAACCGGCCCAGGCCGTGGCCCACCCGGCCGTCGGACTCGACGGAGACCCAGGCCACGTGGCGGTCCTGGTCCACGTCGGAAAGGTAGTCCAGCTCGGCCGCGCCCAGGCGGGTGCCGGTGGAATGGAAGCGCAGGTAACGGGTGCGCTCCGACAGGCCCTCCGCATAGCGCTTCAGTTGCGCGCGGTCCTGGGGGCCGATGGGCCGCAGCAGGATGGTGCGGCCGTCGGGCGTGGTCACGGGGATGGCCGGGTCGAACGGGGGCATCGGGCGGTTCCTTGGCGACTGCCCCGAGTATAGCCGAAGCGCGGGTCCGCGGGGATGTGCGCCGGGGGTCAACCTGCCATGGCCCGGTGCGTTGCCAGTTGTTATGATGGCCCCATGAAGACAGCATTCGTCGCCCCCCTTCTGGCGGCCGTGGTCCTGGCGACCGCGGGCAGCGCGGCCGCCCAGGACAGCCGGTACCAACGCTGGG